>CAYHUV010000032.1:2886-9857 GCA_964359695.1 Candidatus Woesearchaeota archaeon | reverse complement strand
ATGTTAAAATTTTTTGATACATTTATCTTTTATTAGACAATGATCTTTTTAAATCTTTCTACAAAAAGGCTCTGTAGAACACTTTTTAGTTTATGGAGCAGAGATGATAAAAATAAAAAATTTGTTGGAGCATTTTTACTCCATAATCCATTTTTTGAAGGAAAAGAATATTTAATGAAAATGAAAAGATAATAGGATAGTGGGCCAGGAAGGACTCGAACCTTCGACATACTCCTTGTAAGGGAGTCATCATAGCCACTAGATCACTGGCCCATAATAGATGTGGAATTTCCTGAGTTTTAAATACCTTTCTGTAAGGATAATCATATGTTATCCGGTGACATATGTCACTGGATTACACACGGCTTAAGAATTCTTATCTTTTCTACAGAATCTACAAAAAACCTATTAAACAGAAACAACATCAAGAAAATATGATAATCATAGTTACTGGCACTCCAGGTACAGGAAAAACAACATTAGCAAAAGCCTTAGCAAAAAAATTAAAAATAAACTACTTAGATGTAAACAATGTTATAGAAGAATATAAACTTCGAGAATCTTACGACAAAAAAAGACAAACATATGTCGTAGACGAGAATAAGTTAAATAAAATCCTAATACAAAAAATAAAAGAATACAAAGACCTCATTATTGATTCCCATCTTTCGCATTATCTCCCAAAGAAGCATATAGACATTTGTATAGTTACAAAAACAGATATCAAAACATTAAAAAAGAGACTCGAAAAAAGAAAATATGCTAAAAACAAGGTAAAAGAAAACCTCGATGCAGAAATATTTGAAATATGCCACACTGAAGCACAAGATCAAGGTCATAATATCATTATTGTGGATACAACAAAAAACAAGATACAAACATGTATTACATTTATAGAAAATGAAATTAACAAAAACCAAGGATAATTCATTTACTTTTTTCAATGAGGAATACCAAGAAGCTTATCACTCATTGACAGGTGCTTTAGAAGAAGCCCAAAAAAAGTACATAGAACCATTAGAAGTAAAAGATGGTAATGTTATCTTAGATATCTGTTTTGGTCTTGGTTACAACACTTTTGCAGCATTAGAAAATGCAAAGCATCTCAGAATTATTGCCCTAGAAAAAGATGAAATAATTCTTAAAGAGCTACAATCAATTAACATAAATTCTAACTATGAAATAATTCAGAAAGTTGCAAAGGACAAATATTACAAAGATAAAGATTACGAAATACAACTAATCATAGGCCCGGCAGAACAGACAATAACAACAATAAAAGAAAAAGTAGACATAGTTTTTTTAGATCCTTTTTCTCCAAAAAGAAACCCAGAACTATGGACAAGAGAATTCTTTAATAATATATTTAATATAATGAAACCTGGAGCAAAACTTGCAACTTATTCCTGTGCAAGAGTCGTAAGAGACAACCTAAAATTAGTTGGATTTACAGTGAAAGATGGTCCAAAAGTTGGACGTCGTGGTCCAAGTACTCTTGCTTTCAAATCTTCTTGTTAAATCTTTGTTTAAATTTTTTCGTTTTTCCAAGAGTATATTTTCCTAGGTAACGAAAGAATAAAATCACACCAGTCATTTCAAAAGTAAAAGGTGCAACAATATATACAGTTGTGAGAAAATAGGCCAGCTTATGATCTTTAGGATGAGCCATTATAAACTCAACCTTTTCCTGAGTATATTTCACATCTTGTTTAATAAAATCATATATTTCCTGCTTTTTAATTTTCTCAATAAGAACCAGGACATGCTCCCCATGTTTATGTACTAATTCACTATCTCCAATACTTCTTGAAAGTTTTTGTAATTCTTCTTGAAGAGCCTTTACTAAATTCCAAGAATTACGAACTTTTTCAGAATCAACAGAATATTTTCCCATCTTCTGAGACAGAAGAAATAATTCCATGTGTAAATTCAATTCCTTCTTAGCAAGACGATGAAACTGTTTGATCTTTTTATGGAAATAACCCTGTTTTCCAGTAACTATTTTCTGCACAACAGAATAACTATAACTAAAAACATTAGTTTTACAAAGAACAGCATTCTCTTGAACTAATAATAAATTTATTTTAAGAAGAACGCTCCCAGCAGATTTTATAAAGTTTTTTTTAATTTCTTCTGGGAATTCATCATTTTGAAAGTGTTTATACAATCTCTTATTAAGTAAAATTTCTCTATTGATAATCAAATGAATTTTATTTAATGTCTTTACAGAATCTATATAACTTTTAACATTCAATTCTCTAATCAATTCAAACTTTTGTGTATGAAGAACATACCTCTGATACAATAATTTTTCAATTTCCTCAAACATATAACTAAAAGAGAGGAAGAAATATTTAAAGCTTCGTTAATTATTCTCTCAAAGAAATACTATAAATTCTTCCATCAGGCGCAAAAGGAAAACGTAGTTCCAAAGAAGAAATCTGAGCAAAGGGTATTTCTTTTTCTACTCTATGCCGTACAGGAATTCGAGCATCTTTTGTATGATATTTCTGGATGACAAAACTATTCTCAGTAACACAAGAAATATATGCAAGAGAAATTCCAGTATTAGCATAAAAAGGTGAATCAAAGTTTTCAAAAAGAAAAACATCTCCAGCACAAAGAGTATCTATTGCTGAGATAATACCTTTAGATAAAAAGGGATCATGATCAAGAGACTGAGGATATGCACTCATCTTACTTGGAAAGAAGATCCTCTATATTTTTACCATCAACCTGAGAAAAGAATTTCACCCCATCTCTTTCTATATAGACATCAGGAATAGAATTACCAATAGCCTGTTGTTGATAAAGAAGATCATCTTGAAATAGATTGCTTAATCCAGATGCTACACCTGAAACAATAACCAGGCCAATAGCTAAGGTAAATGCAGTCCCAATAGGATAACTTAAAAATAAATCTTTAAAAGAACCATAAGGTCCAAAACGAGATGTAGTCTGTTCTTGTTCCATCTTAATCCAATAACTCAATAGAAATGTTCACATTTTCTGGGATATGTACTCTCATAATCAAACGCAAACTTCTCTCATCAACACCTAAGTCAATAAGTCTCTTATGTATTCTCATCTCAAAGTTATCCCAACTAGCTTTTCCTTCTCCATCAGGACTCTTTCGTGTGGTAATTTTTAATTTTTTAGTAGGTAAAGGAATAGGACCAGAAATTTTCACTTTAGTCTTTTCAACAATATCTTTGATAGACGAAATAATTTCATTCATCTTATCAATGTTATTGCTTGACAGTTTGATACGTGCTCTTTGCATGGTTTGTAATTTTTCTCCAAGGTTTAAATAGTTTTTGTTAATAAAAATAAAAAAATAAGAAAAGAAGTTATTACATAGCTTTCTTAACTAAGGAAATACATCTTCCAACAGCAACAGTTTGTCCTGCATCCCTAATAGCAAATGAAGACATTTGAGGAATTTCCTTTTGTGTCTCAATAACTAAAGGTTTCAAAGGTTTTAACCTAACAATTGCTGCATCCCCATTCTTGATAAAGTCTGGGTTTTCCTGGATTGTTTCTCCAGTTGCTGGGTTCAATTTCTTCTCAATTGCAATAAATTGACATGCAATTTGAGAGGTATGCACATGGAATACAGGTGTGTATCCAGCTGTAATAACAGTAGGATGATTCAACACCATAATCTGTGCAGTGAACTCACTTACAACAGTAGGCGGATTATCTGGGTGTCCAAGAACATCTCCTCGAGCAATATCTTTCTTCCCAATTCCTCTTACAGAGAAACCAATGTTATCACCTGGAATTGCTTCGCTAACTTGCTCGTGATGCATTTCAATGGATTTACACTCTCCAACAACACCTTTTCCTTCTCTTCCTGGTACAATAATAACTTTGTCTCCAACCTTCATCACTCCAGTCTCAACTTTTCCTACAGGAACAACTCCAATACCTGTGATGTTATACACATCTTGTAAAGGGATTCGTAGAGGTAATCCTGTTGGTTTTTCTGGTTCTTTAAAGAGATCCATTTGTTCCATCAATGTTGGTCCCGTATACCATGCCATGTTCTCAGATTTCTTGAAAACATTATCTCCCTTCCATGCACTAATAGGAATGAAAGGAACTTCTTCTATTTTGTATCCAATTTGTTTCAACAAGGTACTTACTTCAGCTTTTACAGCCTCGAACTTAGCTTTATCATAATTAACAGTATCCATTTTGTTCACTAAGACACCTATTTGCTTGACATTCATAGTTCTACAAAGAATAACATGCTCTCTTGTCTGAGTCATAATACCCTCAGCTGCTGCGACAACAAGGAATGCAATATCAGCTTGAGAAGCTCCTGTAATCATATTTTTAATAAAGTCTTTGTGACCAGGTGCATCAATAACAGTATATTCAAACTTCTTAGTCATCAATTTCTTATGCATCAAGTCAATGGTAACCCCTCTTTCTCTTTCTTCTTTGAGATTATCCATAATGAAAGCGAACTCGAATCCAGCTTTACCTAATTCTTGAGCTTTCTCTTTTAACTTTTTCATTGTCTGTTCATCGATAACACCAGAATCATAAAACAACCTACCTACTGTAGTACTCTTTCCATGATCTACGTGACCAACAAATACAATGTTAATGTGTGGTTTTTCTTTTGCCATACTATATTTCCTCCAATTTATATGATAAAATGTAGTCCTATAAAATTAGAGGGGGTTTATATAGATTTTGGTTGTTTTTTGAGATAGAAGCAAGGCTTAAATACAATGCAAAGAGACAAAAAGTATGGTCAATGAGTCTAAGATAGAAAACGATCCGAAAAAGACAGAGAAATACTTTGATAAAGATCTTATTGAACATGGATTTTACTAAAATGGCAATTTTTCTCTATTTTAATGAAGATGCAAATCCTGAGCAAGAACAAAAAGCTATAAGCTTACTTGAAAGTTTAGGCTACACAGAACTTGAAGCATGTAGAGGTTCATACCTAAATCATAAAACAATAATTTCATTAGGATTGGACCAGCACCTTATACAATTAAATTTTAATGATGTGCCAGAGTACCTAACAGAATTTCAAAGAATATTAGATCAACTAAGAACTATATTTACTATTTCTAACTATCAAACTGATTTTGATATGCCTATAGAAGAAGGATTAAGTCTAGAAGGTTTAGTAAGAAAAGAATAATTCCAAAAATCTTCCGGATTTTTACACGAAAAGTTTATGAAAGTAAATTCGCTATTCTTAAATACATGGAGGTGCATGTGTATGAGTATGGAAATAAAAGTCATCTTAGAAAAACAGAAAAAAGGATATACAGTGTATGTACCATCTCTTTCAGGTTGTGTTTCTCAAGGTGACACGAAAGAAAAAGCTTTGAAGAATATCAAAGAAGCTATTGCTCTTTACTTAGAAGCAGATGAAAATGAACTCATCGTATACTCAGGTGAACTTGCAACTATTACTGTATGAGATCACCACGAATTTCTGGCATGGATCTTGTGAAAATGCTTTGTTCTCAGGGTTTTGTTGTTGTGAGACAAAAAGGCTCGCATATTCGGCTTGAAAAGAACACCCCTGAGAAGACTATTAAACTCACTGTGCCGAACCATCCAGAATTAAAGAAAGGAACTTTACACCACATTTTGAAAGCAGCTTCACTTCATTTAGAAGATCTTCTATGAAGTTTTAATAAATTCCATAAACTCTTCATAGCTCATATTTCTGCATTGCTCAGAGAGTTTTTTTCGTATTTGCCTCACTTCCTCTACGGAATCTTTTCCATCATTAGGAATTATTCCTACTAGTTTAGAAATCAAAGGATCTTTTTGTTTTATCTGCATTTTCATATCATAAACAAGAAACTTTAAAATTATAAAATTTTTTTATCTTTTTCCGCAAATCTTTCGGTTTTTTTCACACAGTCTTTATTAAAACAATTCCTACTAAATTCATATGACTCTGTATTACCTTGATACCTGTATATGGCTAAATCTTTTTCAAAAAGAAGGTGACCCTACAAAAGGAAAACCATATTGGGAAATTGCAGAAGAATTTATTGGAGAATATAAAGGAGAAATAGCATATTCTGGAATAGTCTTAAGAGAGTTAGAAATCAATCTAGAAAAGAATGATTTTCAAAGAAGAAAAAAGTTTTTAGAAGAATCCATTTTTAAAAAAATACTGGTTATAGAGGAAGATAAACAAAAAGCAAGAAAACTAGAATCCATGTATGGATTTACAATAAGTTTTTATGACTTAGTACATATGTTCACTACAAAACGTATAGGTGCAATTCTCATAACAAGAGATAAACAACTTCTAAGAGTAGCCAAAGAAAATGGGGTTTCTGTAAAGAAACCAGAAGAACTTTTATGAACCATTCACAAAGTGGAGGAACTCTTCATCAGTCATATTCCTACAATGTTTAGAAAGCTTCTTTCTAATTTCTCTTACTTGTTCTACAGAATCACCTTTATTTGGAACAGATCCAATCTGTTTTTTAAGATTTTCTATAAAAGAATCCTTTTCTTTCATCAAACTCACAGTTTTCATACATAGCCTCAAGCAATTCCCACTTATAAGCTTTCTCTTCTCAAATCCGCAAATCTTCCGGTTTTCAAAGTTTCAACTCCATTTTACAATTCTTACTCCCACAATAACAAGGAACAGTTTTTCCAAGAACTTCACCCTCTTGTGTATAATCAGCAGTAATCTCTTCTCCTCTCTTAATATCTCTCGTTGCAATATCACAAAAATGTTCTGCTCTTGTATTCGCTTCACAAGAATGGTTCATATATCTTTCAGGAGCTTGAATCAAAATATATTTCCCTTCATGATCAGAAACATACTTCCTTTCTTCCACAGGAATTTTTGCAATATCTTCTTTTTTTAATGTATGTGAAACATCCCAACGTAAAACAACTTCTCCCTTTTTAAAATCTTTTGTAGCAAACAAACCTCTATCCTGTATATGCGATTTTTTTAC
>CAYHUV010000032.1:0-2876 GCA_964359695.1 Candidatus Woesearchaeota archaeon | reverse complement strand
GATTTTTTACAACAACATCAACCATTTTACTTCAATATCCGAGAACGAAATTCTCCTCTCAAATCCTTCCCAAAGAGTTCTTTCACATCCTTCGGATAATTTGAAACTAACCACGCAAGTTTAATATACGCAGTCTCTGGATGCATATCAGAATAATTACCTAAAACACCTAAATCTAAAAGAATTCTTCCAGGAGAATAAACATTCATATCAACTCTTCCTGAAATAGTTTGTACACTCATCACAACAGGAATCTTTTTACATAATTTTTTTAATTCAACGAGAATTTTTTCATTCTCCTTATCACTACCAATAGGCATATGTCCTAATCCAGTCCCTTCAAGAAGCAAACCATCATATTTAGAATAAATTTTCAACTCTGAAGCATACATCTGTGGTCGTGAACGCAACCAGCCAATTTTCACTTCTTTAAACCATTTTACTTTCACTTCTTTTGTACTTCTTTTTGTAAAATGAATATCAACAAGATGTACTTTTCTATGCAAAAAATCTACTTCAGCATAAGGCACAGCATTAATTGCATGAAAAGCATCTCTTCGTGAGCTATGCATTTTTCGGCATTTCAATCCAGGAAGGATTACACACTGTGTATCACTCATCTCTTTATGCATACACACACCCACTTCTGCAAAATCACTCTGCAACATAAAATAAACTGCAGACATAAGATTCAAACAAGCATCAGAACTTCCCCGATCACTTGATTTTTGTGCACCTACAAATAAAACTGGCACAGGAAGATCTTCTAAAATAAAAGATAATGCTGCTGCACTCGAACAAATCGTATCAGTTCCATGAGTGATAATGATACCATCCGCACCTTCCTTAATCTCTTTTGCAACTTCCTTTGCCATAATATTATAATGAGAAAAACGCATATCATCTGAAGACATATTACTTATCAATCGCGACCTAATATTTGCCATTTCTTCAAGTTCAGGAAACATAGCAACCAACTCTTCAGGAGTATATTTTGCAACAACCGCCCCAGTTTCATAATCTACTTTTGAAGCAATAGTTCCCCCAGTATGAAGAATAGCAATAGTTTTTTTTCGAACAGAGTGTGCAATTTTTTTAATATCTTTTTCTTTAGTAGCTTTACCCTTTTCAACAAGTGTAACAGTCTTCACTTTTTTTCGAGGAATGCCAATATTATATCCAGAAGATAATTTTAAAACAAGTATTTTTTTATCCAAAGAAGGAAGCACAACACCTTCACGATCTCCCTCTTTTGTATGTGCAATAATATGATCTCCTACTTCCATTCATAGAAATAGTTTGAAGAGCTTTAAATAATTTCGTATTTACTTTGATTTTCTTAGCTTTACTTACTCAGTAAATTTTCCTATAGTCAGTACTTTTTTAATAGTAAACTCAATTTAGCTGCCGACTATTTACTCTTTAAAAGGAATAAGAAGGCGTCTCACTCTTGCAGAATCCTTTAACTTTTTCAATGCTTTTAATTCTATTTGTCGTATTCGTTCTCGTGTGAGATTAAACTCAGCACCTACTTCCTCAAGAGAATATTTTCGAGGATTTCCAATTCCATACCTCATTCGAATGATTTTTTCTTCACGAACATCCAATTTCTCTGCAAGAATATCTCCTGTAATCTCATTAAGTTCAGTAACATCTTTAGAAAAATCTGCTTGTACAGGTTCAGCATGAATAAGTGAAGTAACACCTGCATCAGGTACTTGATATAAATCTCGGTGTAATGTGTGATTAGAAGCACCAAAGGTGTGTTTATCTAGCGATTCTATCTTAATAAGATTACTCTGAAACAAAAGACGCTCTGCTTTTTGTGGTGATATCTCAAATTCCTGTGCAATATATGCAACATACTCTGTGTGAGTTGGTTCTCTTCCAAACATTTCTCTACACTGTTTATGAAATCTTGGAAGTTTATTTAGGTTTGATGCAAAATGCACAGGGATACGTATTATTCTTGAATCATTTTCTATACCACGAATAATAGACTGTTTTATCCACCATGTCGCATAGGTAGAAAATTTGTATCCCCTCTCATAATCAAATGTTTCTACTGAACGCATAAGACCTATGTTTCCATACTGGATAGTATCTTCGAACTCTAACTCCGAGTGTATATATTTTTTTGCAACAGAAACAGCAAGACGAAGATTTGATGTTATAAATAATTCTTTTGCCCAATTTTCCACACCTATTACATGTGTATATGCTCGATAGAGTGCATCCTGCACTTCAGGATGTGTCGATGCAAATTCTTGTGTTTCCGATGAAAAGTAAATGACAGGTTTTATCTTTGTTTCATTTTTTTTACTGATGTTGTTTAGATTTTCAATTGCTTCTTTTCTTGCTTTCCATGTATGTCCCCATATAGGTGCAGAAACGGGTTTATTCCAATGTGCTAAATCTGCTTTTTCTATTGCTTTTTTCTTTCTTTCTGGTTGAATCGCCATAAGATATTCTGCAACAACAGCAAGAAATCGTTGATAGTGCATAAAAGAATTTTTGTAGATTTTTTGCATCTCTACAACTTTTTGTTCCAATTTTTCACTTCTTGAATTAAATGTAGGAAACTCTTTTTCATAGCATGTCCACTGCCTTGCAAAAGGAGTTGTTTCAGCATGAACAGCAGCTTGTCTTCCATAATCTTGCGAGAAAATATATGATTCAGCAGCAATAGTTCGTTCCAGACAAGTTTCTCCTGTTAATTCTTTTCCTATTTTGTGTTCATCTTCTTTTGTAAAGAGTTTATATTGCCCAATCTGCGCTAGATATGTTTTTATTGTTCTTGAATCTGGAATAAACATTGTTCATCTCACCATAATTCTAAGAATTAAAGAATTATTTTAATTCTTTAATTCTTAGAA
>CAYHUV010000031.1:0-10045 GCA_964359695.1 Candidatus Woesearchaeota archaeon | reverse complement strand
AGTCAGCCCATAATCCTTTTAAACATCTAAAACTTTCTCAATCTATGCAATACGTTACAGACACCTCAGTTATCATAGAAAAAGCAATTTCTAAACTCATTAAAGAAGGAAAAATAGAGGGAACAATTCTTTTGCCAAAAGCAGTGATGGCTGAATTAGAAAATCAAGCAAATGCAGGTAATGAAATCGGCCTTATTGGTCTTGAAGAAGTACAAGAATTACAAAAACTCGTCAAAAAAGGAAAAATTGAACTCAAAATTATTGGAGAACGACCAACCTTATACCAAATCAAAGAAGCAAAACGTGGAGGAGAAATTGACTCCTATATTCGCGACTTAGCCTACATAGAATCTGCCATTCTCATCACAGCAGACAAAATTCAAGCAGAATCTGCAAAGGCACTAAACGTAGAAGTTATCTTTCTTGAAAAAGAAAATCGAAAAGAGAGACTAGAGATCGAACAATACTTTGATGCAGAAACAATGTCTGTTCACTTGCGAGAATCTTGTCCACCAAGAGCAAAGAAAGGAAAACCAGGAGAATGGAAACTCATCAATGTCACAGAAACAATTTTTTCTCAAAAAGATATCCAAAGAATGACCAATGAAATCATTGAACGTTCTCGTTCGGAACAAAGAGCATTCATTGAGATTTCTCGCCCAGGATCAACAATAGTACAGTACAAAGACTATAGAATAGTCATTACAAAAACACCTGTCTCTGATGGTTGGGAAATTACTGCAGTTCGTCCTATTAAAATATTAAAAATTGAAGATTATAACTTACCAGAAGCAGTAGAAGAAAGAGTACGAACAAAAGCTCGTGGAGTTATAATTGCTGGAACTACAGGCTCAGGTAAATCCACAATAGCCCAAGCCCTTGCAGAATACTATGCATCTCAACATTTTATTACAAAAACCATTGAAAGTCCACGTTCATTAATTCTCAGCGATAACATCACACAATATAGTAAGAACCTAGCATCTTCAGAAGAGATTCATGACATTCTCTTTCTCTCAAGACCAGACTACATTATTTTTGATGAAATGCGTGATACTCCCGATTTCAAACTTTACACCGATTTGCGTCTCGGTGGATCAAATGTTCTTGGAGTCCTCCACGCTGCAACCCCCATTGATGCAGTACAACGATTTATTGGTCGTCTAGAAATGGGTATGATTCCTTCAGTGTTAGATACTTTACTTTTCATTGATAAAGGAATGGTCTCACAAATTCTCACTTTAAAAATGTCTGTCAAAGTACCTTCAGGAATGGTAGAAGCAGACCTTGCTCGCCCAGTCATTGAAGTCAAAGACCTCACAACAGATCAACTTATTTTTGAAATCTATACCTATGGAGAAGAAACAGTCGTCATGCCTCTACAAACAGAACAAACACAAAGCCCTGCACTCAAACTTGCAGAAAAACAAATAGAAAAAGAAATGCGAAAATACTGTGATGAGGTACAAGTAGAAATGATTGGCACACATAAAGTAAAAATCTATGTCCCTCAACAAGATCGTGCACGCATTATTGGCACAAAAGGAGTAAATATTCAAAAGATTGAAAAAGAGCTGGGCATAAGTATTGATGTAGAAACTTTAGATACTTCTCGAGAAGAAAAAAAGCGTTTAGGCTATCATGTGAGCGAAAGGGGAAATAATATTCTCCTAAAAATTGATGCTCCTGGAAAAATGGTAGATGTTTTCATTGGTGAAGATTTTCTTTTTACTTCCACTTCCAGTAAGAAAGGAGAACTAAAAATCAATAAGAAAAGTGAAATGGGCAGAAAACTCCTCTATGGTTTAGACAGTGCGGAAAAAGTCTACGTGAAAGGATAAGCAAATATTTTAGTCTACAGCTATCCCATTTTTCTCTTAAAATTCCACTCACCATAACTATGAAGTATTCTTTCCCAAAGAGATATCTTTTTTTCTTTATCTGCAAGATAGTCTTTTATACTACCATAGAATTTTTCATCACTAGCACCTTCCGTTCGTACATGTGTTTCATAAGGTATGGAGTTAGATTCCAGAGAAGAAGTTTTTTCTTCAATAAATTTCTCTAATTTTATACTACCAATTGCTTCACCCTTTATACCATTCACAAGAAGTTCAAGAGAAAGAGTCATCTTATTTTCTTTATCTTTTGCATTTAAAACAAAAACATCAGTTCCAAGATGTATACGTACATTAACTCCAGGAGTGACACGCAAAACTTGATAAGAAACTTTTATAGCTTCCTCTAGATCACTAACTCTATAGTTTGCTACTCCATGTTCCATTTAATATTGTGCAAGATCCAAAAGTCCAGTCTTATAAGATCCCTGTGTTAAAGCAAGGGTAAGAGAATTACTAAAAGAACTAAATGTATCATACCTTTCTAAAAGCATTTGACTCACTTCTTCATCAGTATATTTTCCTTTATCATCCATAAATAACCACCCTCACAAGGATATATAAAAGCTTTTCCCAGACACAAAAACACCCCAAAACCGCATTAAACCCCTATTAAGGCCATATAAGCCTAATAGACAAGCTTTATATATCATTATGGAATCTAAAATCTCAGTATACAGGTTTATTTTTAAGAAACAATGTATAACTAACACACATAGGTGAATAAAACAAAAATGGAAAATGACAGAAGATCCAGCGGTGGTGCTGGCAGAGGCGGCTTCGGCGGCGGAAGAAATAGATTTAGTGGTGGTAGTAGTGGCGGAGGAGGAAACTTCGGCCCACGAGAAATGCACAAAGCAGTTTGTGGCGATTGTGGTAAAGAATGTGAAGTACCATTCAAGCCAAGTAATGGTCCAGATGGAAGTCCACGACCAGTTTACTGTAGAGATTGCTACCAAAACCATAAAAAATTCTAAGAACTAAAAAACCTTTAGAAAAACAACTTATTTTTCTTTTTCCTTTTCTTTTCACTATATTTATATATCTTTAAGGTTTTAAAGATAATATCTCTAAATACTCCATAACTCCTAATTGTTTTATTCCTAAAAGTATAGTTCAAGAATTAAAGATCACAAAAAATGAATAACAAACCAAATATACAAAAGACTTGTATTAAATAAGGAGCTTCATCAAGAAAAATGACAAAAGAACTCACCCCGGAAGACGAAGTCCAAAATTTTTTAATGTATACTACTCTAGATGGAAAAGTCAAAGTAGAAGCTTTTTTACATGAACAAAATGTCTGGCTTACACAAAAAAGAATGGCGGAGATATTTAGTGTACAAACTCACACAATTAATGAACATTTAAAAAACATATTTCATTCAAACGAATTAGACGAAAATTCAGTTACTCGGAAATTCCGAACAACTGTAAGCGTAAACAAATTTTTAGAATTTAATGAATTTCAAGTATTAGAAGGAAAAGGAAAGATTTCTTTCAAAGAAGCAGAAGAGAAAGCACTAAAGGAATATGAAATATTCAACAAAACTCAAAACATAGAATCTGATTTTGATAAATTTAGCAAGAATATACTAGAAAAGAAGAAAAACGCGTAAAAAAGGCTCTACAAATTAACCAATGTATTTATATCAAACTGCATTGCATTCAAAAGATTACAAGAATTCAAGCAAGAACACTTTCCAATAATCTTCTCTTTTCTTTCTTCAGCAGCAGGACTATGCCAAAGACTATCAAAGTTATAATCAAAATCCTTCAGATTGGCAAATGCAGTAGTTGGCTCACAAATACTTACATCCCCATTAGAAAAGATCACGGCATCCCGAATACCTGCTAAACAGTTAACTGCTTTTTTATTATGATATAAAATTGTAATGCTATGTTCAATTTTCTTTTTCTCTATACGAGAAGCAATACTTCCATCATCCAAAAGTTTTGTTAGTTCTCTTAATTGTTCTTCACTTGGAGGCTCATAGCCTTCATCTTCTCTAATATCAAAAGCTTCCATAAATTGTATTGCAACACCATGCACACTATTCGGCTTTCGCAAAACATTAACTTTCATAGCTACACCCAATTCATGATTAATAAAATATTTCAAATCCTTCATTTCACTAAAATTATCTCTATGAACAACAGTTGCAACAGAAACAGCTAATCGTTTATCTTTGATTTCTCCTAATTTCTTCACTGTCTCGCACGTTTTTTGAAATGCACCTTTCATTCCTCTTACTTCATCATGTTTTGCTTCAAAACCATCAATCGAAAACTGCATAGTTAATCTTGCATCATTACCAATAATTTTTAACATCTCCTTAGTTTTTCGCACTGTATGATCTGGAAGTAAACCATTTGTTGCAATATGAATTCTTTTCACGCCATTATTCTGTATAAAAAGTCTAACAATTTCTACAATATCTTTTCTGATAAAAGGTTCCCCACCTGTAAGTCCAAGAATATCCAATCGCTCTTTCAATGACTTTGTCAACTTCTCAATTTCTTCAATACTATGAGCATTTCTAGGATTATCCACTTCCTTCCAATAAAAACAATGCTTGCAGCGAAGATTACAATTATCAGTTACATACAACATCAACATTTTAGGTGCTTGTAACTTCATTGCTTTACTATATCGATATTTCATCACTGGAGAAATAATTGCACGTTTTACAGGTTTAGGCAATTTTGAGAAAGTTTTTAAAAGTTTATCTTCAGTAGAAGACACTTGTACTGCTTTCATAGACTAAAAACCCTTATTTAACCTATATAAAGTTTGTTAAACTCAAGATTCATAATGAAAGGAAGCTAAATCACCAACAAGATATGTACCATCTTTCTTGAGAATAACCGCATTTCTATAAGGGTGTTCATGATTAAAAGAACAATTACTTGGGGGATATCTTCACGTTTATAGGAAACACCATATTCCTCAACACTAACAATACCTACCAAACAAACATTTTTAGAAAGTGTACCATTTGCAGAACTTAAAACCAAAAGATCACCAAGTTCAACATTGTTTTTCGTAGGTCTTTCAAATGTCATAAGAGAGAAAATTTAATGAGATTATTTAAATCTCCCTATAAGAACATTTAAAAGTACTTTCTTTTTCTACATTCCCAAGCCAGAGTAGCTCAGCTTGGATAGAGCGAAAGGGTAGAAATACTCCGCAATGCACTCCTAATGCTTAGGCCGAGGGTTCAAATCCCTCCTCTGGCGTATTTTTCCAAAAGATTTATATATAAACTATAGCTATATAACTATATGCAAACAACAATACAAGTTTCGGATAAGACCTTGCAAATTCTAAAAAAAGTAAAAGATGAAGTGCATGCAAAATCGTATGAAGAAGCAATTCGAAAACTCGTTTTTGAAAGAACAAGAAACTCCTTAGCAGGTTATCTAGGGAAAAAAACAACCAAAGAAATAATGAAAGACCTAAGAGACAAACATGACAGATTCTAAACTTATAGACTCTTCAATATGGTTAGAATATCTCTTCAATGGAAAATATAAAGAAATTTTAGAAAAAGACGAAGTTCTTTTATTGTCAGTTATATCTCTTTTTGAAATTGAAAAGAAACTACATAAAGAAAAGATAGAACTTAAAAAAATCATGGAAAGCATGGAATTTATTAGACTTAAATCTCTAGTCATTAACATGAATCCAGAAATTGCAGAAAAAGCAATAGGAATATCTCTAAAATATAATCTTGCAACTGTTGATGCAATTATATACGCAACAGCAGTAAAACAACAAGCTACACTTATAAGTATAGATAATGACTTTAGAGGGCTACCTAATGTAATGGTTCTTAAAAAGAAAGAGTAAATTACAAGCTACCTCCTCTGGCGTATTTTATCACACAAATAATTAAAAACGATTAAAAAAAGAAACATATATGCAAGACAGAAGATTCACCACAAAAATAGAACAATGTCATAGAACCTGGTTAGAAAAAATTCTCAGTATTCCAAAAACAGGACATAATGGGATTGATTATATAGATGATTTTTATGGAATAGAACTCAAGTCTAAACTGTTAAAAAAAGGTTATCCAAAAAACTTTGCAGTAGATACGAATCAAGTACATGATTTTCCTGAAGCATATGGAGAAAAAGAATACTATTGGGCATTTATGTTCTACACCTTTGCAAAACCTGTTCCAGAAGTAAGAAAGAAAGATAAACTAGAAACACTCGTTATAGAAAGAGAAGTTTGGTGCCTACCTTGGGATTGGATTCAACAGTTTCCTATACACTCACCTAAAGCCTCTGGTCCTTTTCATTATGTCCCAAAACACAAATTCAATGGAATAGACTTCACAACATTTTCTACAAACAAAGGAAAGCTTCATGTGAAAACAAATACCACTCTTGAAGGAAGATGTATCAACAGGATATTTATGTATACTGAAGAAACAAATCCTCCATTATATTAGGCAGTTATTTCAATCTTCTTAGGCCTTAGCCTTGCATCCTTCAAAAAATCTAAAATTGTAACACCAACAACTTCACCTGTCTTTTCACTTCTCCGAATAGCAACATTTCCTTTTTCTTCACTTATTGCTTTTTGAGGCTTTCCAAAGGAAACATAGAGCACATCTGCTTTCTCATCATAATCAAAGGTCATTTTTTTCATGTGGTACCTCTTTTACAAAATAACTTGTAATAATAAAACCATCCCCATTACAGACTCGTACTGCAACCATAATATATAACTTCTCTTTCTTTAAAAATTTATAGTATTTTCTCAGCCCATCATCTTCTATAAAAATATAATGAGGATTTCGTAGAATTGCTTCAAATGTAAAAAGCATAGGATCTATTTCAGGATGCCTATAAAGAATATGTTGCCATTGTTTTTTTGTCAAACGTATATTCTTTCCATCATGCGAATAAATTTCTAAAATATGTGTCATAAAGCATTTTACCTTTTTCATTTTAATAAAGATTCACACAAAAAATCCGAAATATTTCCGAGAATATCTCAATTAACTTTATAAATACAAAGTACTTCTCTCTCGAAAAATGAAAAGAGTGTATTGGTGTGAGTTTCCAGAAAAATGCAACTGGAAAAAACTTTCTGAATGGCTGAAACATGAAAAGATAATCGTTTACATTGCATGTTCTTCAAGAAAAAATTATGAACAATGGAAAAAGAAAATACATAACTTCAATGAAAATATAGAAGTCAACGCCTGGCCTGTGCTTCCTAAATCAGAAGGCTACTGGTACTCCGGATTTTGCACAAAAGAAGCTATCGACACTTTAGATCAATACAGAGGTCTAAAAATAAAAATAGACATTGAACCAACTATCCCAAAAAGATATAATTTTCTCTCAGGTTTAACATGGATAGGTAAACACGCATTACAAGAGCCAGATAATACACCATATTTAAAGAAAAAAATAAAATCTCTCATGCGAGACACAGAGATTATCCTCTCAACATTTCCATTACAAGAACATATTTTAAAACGCTGGGGTTGGATCAAAGAAGAAAATTTAAATTATAATTTTATGTTCTATTCAACTTTCATCCCGCTTCCATTCAGAAAATTATACAAACATTATTTCAAGAGACATTTTCTTCCAAGACATAAAAATGCATACATTGCAGTGGGTCTTATTGGCCATGGAGTTTTTGGAAATGAGCCCATATACAAGAATGTAAAACAAATGAAAAATGATATACAATTCTTAAGAAAAGAAGGCGTAGAAACCTTAGTATTCTTCAACTTAGAAGGCATTTCTCAGCGTGGAGAAGAATGGTTATATACCAGCTTAGAAATAGCATAAGCTTTTTATAGCGTAGAAAAATTTGCAACTTAATGGCCTACCTTGAATCTATTATCATCAATGACTATCTTCGTTTTTTTACAATATTTGTAGCTTCTATTATTTTTGCAAATATTATTCATCTTGTTCTCAATACTTACTTTAAAAGAAAAAACAAAGAAACCAAAAAATCTCTGTATAAGAAACTACAAAAGAATATTATTAAGCCCCTCTATGCATTAATTATTTTTATGGGCATTTATACAGCCCTTCATTCCATAAGCATTTTCGGAGAAACAGCATCAAAATGGATCGACAGCATATTTTATATTGCCTTAGTTCTAGTTTCAGCAGCAATCTTCACAAAAATATTGAGTGTAATAATTAATTCTTGGTTAAGAGCCCAACAACAAATGGAAAGACCACCACAAATAATTAGCAAAATTCTTACAGTCATTATCTACATCATAGCTTTATTAATAATTCTTGATCATTTTGAGATTGAAACAACTCCTTTTCTTGCAACCCTCGGTTTAGGTGGCCTAGCATTAGGGCTTGCATTGCAAAATACTTTAACAAATTTCTTTGCAGGTTTGCACTTGGTCTCAGACAAACCAATTAACATAGGTGATTTCATTGAACTTAACACAGGTGTCTCAGGCCATGTCCTAGACATAGGTTGGCGTTCAACAAGATTAAGAACTTTAAGTAGTAGCATAACAATTGTTCCAAATGCATTGCTTGCAGATAGTATTATCATCAATAATTCTTCAAATGGTGAAAAAGAAGTTAAAGATCTTGCTATTATAATCGAATGTGGTGTTGCCTATAGCTCTGATTTAAAATTAGTAGAAAAAGTCACAAAAGATGTTGCAAAAAAAATTCAAAAAACTATTGAAGGTGCAGTAGAAAATTTTGAACCTGAGATTCGTTATTTTCAATTTGGAGAATCAAACATTAATTTTAAAATACATTTGCGAACAAAAGAGTTTACAAGCAAAAATCTTATGATTCATGAATGTATAAAGGCTCTAAAAGAAAGATTTGATCAAGAAGGCATAGAAATCTCTTTTCCTATAAGAAAAATAATAAATAAATAAGAAAGCAAAAGAATATAAGACTTAAAGAAAAAAGATATTCTATGTTAGGCATCACAGAACTCATAAGTTTTATTCTTCACATAGATACTTATCTCAATACAATTATCCAAACTTATGATACTTGGACTTATGCTATACTTTCATTGATTGTCTTCCTAGAAACAGGTCTTGTTGCAACCCCATTCCTTCCAGGAGATTCCCTTCTTTTTGCATCAGGCGCATTTGCAGCATTAGGAGCATTAAATATAGGCATTCTTATCGCAGTACTCACAATAGCAGCAATCCTTGGAGATACAGTAAACTATGCAATTGGCCACTACCTAGGTCCTAAAGTCTTCAAAACTGAAAATATTTTTCTCAAAAGAGAATATCTTGATCGAACAAATGATTTTTACAAGAAATATGGAAAAAAAACAATAGTTCTCGCAAGATTTGTTCCTATCATTAGAACCTTTGCTCCTTTTATTGCAGGTATTGGAAACATGAATTACTGGGAATTTCTCAAATATAACATAATTGGCGCAATTCTCTGGGTAGGACTCTTGACTTTTGCAGGATATTTTTTTGGAACAATTCCTCTCATACAAAATAATTTTTCAATAGTCGTTTTCATTATCATAGGTCTCTCTTTCATCCCTATTTTTATAGAACTTCTCAAAGATAGAAAAAATAAAAAACAGATTTAAATTTTATTCTTCTAAACTAAGTTCAAGATAACGAACAAACTCTTCTGCACCATCAGCACGAAACCCAAAGCGTTCTATCTTTTTCTGATATTGAGGAAGATTCTGAAAAAATTCTCTCATAGCCCGTTCAACACCCTTCAAAGAACTATCATGACTCACAAAGATAGAATGTTCAAGTGCATATGCATTAAGAACTTGTTCAATATGATTCTGTATAGGAAAACAAAGCACTGGTTTTTTATACACTAATGCCTCAGAAAGTGTTTTCTGCCCAGCAAGCGTAATAACCCCATGAGAAACTTTCAAATACTTCAAAAAATCAGGAGCATATTTTATATAACTTACATTTTTCACAAAAGACATATGCAGATCGCCACCAAATATTATAAAATTCTCTTTTGGAAAGAGATGTGCAATTTGATTAATATGCATTGCAAGTTTTGTTCCAAAATTTGAACCACCTAACATAACAATAAAAGGTTTTTTCTTCAAATTTAATTGTTTCATAAGTACTGATTCAGAAGGAAGTTCTTCTGGTTTTTGTCTAACAACAGGATTA
>CAYHUV010000030.1:0-10079 GCA_964359695.1 Candidatus Woesearchaeota archaeon | reverse complement strand
GTAATCGTTCTCTTATATTTACAGCAAGATTTTTATTTGAACAAAATTCTTCATGATATAAATCAATAATCTCAGGTAACATTTGTTTTAAAATAAAATCACCCTTTATAAATATAAAGAGGAAATATTTTTCAACCAGTAAGCAGAAGCTAGCCTTTATATAGTCCAGATAAAAAAATTAAAATATGGAACTCTACTCTCATCAACTATTCTTCTTGCAAGGAACACAATTCACCGGGATAGAACATCCAAATAGATTAGATTTATCCAGAGAACTGCTAAATAATGCAGATAAGGTATTTGATTCTGGAGATGAAGAAGACCCTTACTATCTTGATAAGATAACTGCCATGCATGAATACATTGAAGATCTTCATTTTGACAGAAAAAGAGGCTATAAAAGCATAGATGCAGAAGAAGAAACTTTTGTTGATAGGCTTTCTTATAAAACAGCAATTGCAGCAGTAATAACAAGCATCTATGCTGCTGAAGCACGATGTTTCGCACTTGTTCGTCCTCCAGGGCATCATGCGCATAGATCTTTTACACATGGCTATTGTTTGTTGAACAACATGGCACTCGCAGCAAAACAATTACTTGAAAATGGCGAACGTGTTCTCGTATTAGATCTTGATGTGCACCATGGCTGTGGTACAGAAGAACTCCTTGAAACGGAAAAAAACGCATATATGATTTCTATCTATCAAAAAGATATTTGGCCAAAAGATCCTCATTATGTGTATGCAGATAATTGTCTCCACATCCCATTAGAAGGAAAAGTAAGCGATAGAGAATATCTTGAAGCATTTCGAAACCGTGTACTTCCAGCAATAAAATCTTTCCAACCAAGTAGTATAGGAGTGAGCTTGGGTTTAGACACTTTTGATGATGAACAGTTTGCTTGGCAGTTAACGACAAAAAGTATTAGAGAAATACGAAAAGCACTGAAACCATATCAAATATTTGGTATTCTTGAAGGTGGCTATGAAGCGGAAAATGTGCAAAAAGGCATAGAAGCCTTCCTTGAAGACCCTTAGAGTTCTATTTTCTTGACAAGGTATGCATTTCCTTCTATTTCCCTATCACTTCGTACCTGACGAAAACCTAAATTTCTATAAAAAGAAGTTCTATGATCTGGACTGTTCACAGTAACCTTTGGACAAACAAAATTTACTGCTTTTTCTTCACATGCAAACTCAACAAGACTTTTTCCTGCCCCAAATTGTCGAAATTCAGGACGCACAAAAAGAGAACGAATATACAATTCATCTTTTCCTTTATCATTAAAAACTTGATACCAGAGAGCTCCTAGGATCTCCTCATTAAAAAGAGGTGAAATAACTACTAGAGAATCTAACTCTAAAAAGTGTTACTTACAAGTTTGATTGTATAATTCCAATTGAAATGCATCAGATAATTCCTCTAAAACAGATTCATCCTCAGAAGTAGAATCACGAATATGCATAGGATATTTGAGAGGTGGATCTTTTTTAAAAGAAAGCCTTTCTGTGTTATTTTTAGAAGGAATAGTTGCTACAAATTTAGGATCATAGCCTTTATCAGTAAGATCTTCTGCAAAAACTCCTTCTCTCTTAAATACTTTTAAAACTTCAGCAAGAGTATATAGATGAGAACGATAGCCACTATAATATAAATCTAAAATTATATTCATTTTTCTTATTTAACTTAACCTATTTATATAGCTGAAACTGAGAAAAAAGACAACTAATTGGTTAAAGGAAAGCTTTATATACTATTACTACTAAATAGTAACTATCATAAAGGAGATGAACAAATGGCAAACACAATTGGATATATCACAGGCGCATTAACAGGCTTAGGCCTACTTTGTGGCATTGGTTATAGTCTTGAAAACCCACAACGAGCACTTGTTCCCTTTAATGATACTTTTAGTTCTATTAAGCGTACAGCAGAGAAACCAGAGGGCTATATAGGCGAAGGAAATGCTCTTGAAGTTCTTGCAGATGCAGCACATGATATTGGACAAAGAAACCCTGAACGAGCACTAGAACAGTTTGAAAGACTCAATATGGGCTTTGGCAATACACCTTATCAAGATCAAAAGCTACGTTCTTCACACTATAAAAATAGTTCTGAACTTGTAAAGTATGCTGACCATGATCTGGATGAGAAAGTTCTTGGAGTTCAAAAAAGTGATTGGATTCTTGGTGGAGCTGGTCTTGGTTTAGGGTTGCTTGCCGCTTTAGCTTATGCAAATAAGAAAAAATGAAAACATTTCTAAAAAGAGCAGTACTTCCCTTTTTATTAACTACTCAAGCCAATGCTAAAGACTGTATTGAAAAAATACAATTAGATATCTCTATTGAAGATATTCCTGAGGATAGTTTTTCAGAATCATGGCATCTCGAAGATGAAAAAACAATACTTCTTGAACAACTTCTTTCAACATCAAGACAACTTTATGAACAAGAACTTTGAATTCCTTTAGAAATAAACATTTCAGATAACAAACAAGAAGATCCAGATAGTTATAAAATAACCTTCACAACAATTGAAGGCTTAATAAAAAAAGAGTTTCCCACTTATGAACCATTTTATATGTTTGGAAAAGAATTAGGTTTAACAACAACTCTCGATCAACTCACAACAAAACAAATTACTTGGGACATGCTTCCAGAAAGAAGAGAAGAAAAAGAAGAGCCCTACAAAGAATTTCTTTATCAACTCTTAGAGAATAAAACAGGTTTTGCAATTCCTTGGGAAAAAAAGGTTTATCTTCTTAGTACTTCAATAACAAGGGAGATTTTTCCATTGCTAGAAAATGAAATCCCCCATATTTATGAACGTACCCTTAGCTTAACTCTCGCACATGAGTTAGGACATACTCTTAATTTAGAACACAATGATAAAAAATATGTTAATGGTGATAGAAATATTATGTACCCAAAAACATTAGACTTATTTGATTTAACTGATCCAAAAGAAATAGAGTATACATTCACAAAAGAAGATAAAGAAACAATAAGTTCACAACAATGTAAAGGAGAATAATGATAAATCCAAAACAACTGTTTTCTTTTGAAAATCCAAATAAAGACAGGTATAATACTCTCCATACAGGATCATACGCTCCAAATTTAGAAACACCTTATGGAAATGCACAATGGGGATTTCTTATACCTGAATGGGATGGAATAGAATATTCTGATGATCCTGAAAAAGCAAGAGAATTTTTTAGACAAAAATTAAAAGGAAAACCCCTTATCGATTTAGGTTGTGGACCATGGCATTGGACAGAAAGAATTGCAGAAGAATTAAACTTGCCTTTATACATAGGAATTGATCATAATCTTAGAAAAGAAGAAAAAAGTTTAGAAAGAAACCTTGCAAATGAAAATGGAGTTCTAGAAGAAAGAGGAAATATCATACTTTTAAACGCAGATATACTCCAAGCAGTTGCACATCTTCAAACAGGATTATACAATGTTACTATTAATGGAATTGATCACTTCATAATTGAAAACGAAAAATATGCCGATGCAGTTGTTGAAGAATTATGGAGAGCACTACACCCAGAATCAACAATTTTTGGATGTAATTCTATATTTTTTGAAAGATTAAAACAGAAAGGTTTTACACAAACCGATTTTGCTGGAAGAAAAGATCCCCAATTTCTTGGTGATGAATGGATTGGTTGGTTTCTTGAAAAACAAAACCCTTAAAAAGACATTCTCTCTCAAAAACAAGGTAGGCAGGGAGCTCATCACGGCAGAAATGCTGAGGAAAGTCCAGCCACCAAAAGAACCAAGTTCAGAAAAAGTTGCTCTTGCAAAAGAGTTCCTGAAAAGGAAGGCAACCATCCAGAAACGACACGTCCTTGATTTAGGATGATAATGGCGAAGTTTCCTGCAAGGGAAATGAGTTAACCCATGGACATTTTTCAAGGGACCGATGAAACGGTGAGCCCCAACTGGTGCAAGTCTTTTATGACGCAAAGTTGAATCATGAGCACTTCCATAGGCGAAGAACAGAAGCTGGCTTATCTCTGTCTACACCCTCATTTCTTTTACAAACTCTACTCCAGAAATACCTTTAAAACCTTCATCACCTGTGAGAAAAAGCATCCCCATTCTTCTTGCAAGAGCATAGCCTAAACAATCTACATAAGAAAGTTTTTTCTGTTTATGTTTCAGTTTAAAGTGCATTGCATATTCAATATCTTCAAAAGTGGGATCGATAACAATAGGTCTCAGATAGATAAGAGTTTTTTTTGCATCTTCATAACCTTGTTCACGGAGAACGGAATAATACACCTCTAAAACATTATAAAAACTAGTCACACCTTGAGAAGGGATAAAATAATCTACATAGTTTTGACTCTGGTTGAGGTAGGCAAGAATAGCATAGGAGTCATAGTAAAATTCACTCATAATATTCCTCTTTAAGCTCTTTTTTCATTTGATCCACAGATTTCTTAAACTTACAAAGTCCAAATAAGGGAGAAAGGTCTGCTTTTTTCTTTTCTTTAATATCTATTTCCACTGTATCTCCCTCTTGTAAGTGATTTCTCAGTAACTCTTCTCTTTTTAGGAGTACTCCATAAGAATTTCCCCATTTTTTTATTTTTACTTCCATGTTTAAACAGATGTATAACTTATTAATAAGTCTTTCTTTCTAGAAACTTAACCAAACATATGAGCAATACCTCACAGCAAGCTATTTAAACCTTAACCCCATTATTACTTAAATGTCAAACGACAAAATCTCTATGCCCCAGTCAGGTGGGGGCTTAATGCGTTATTTTGATGATTACAAAAGTAAAATCCAGATTAATAAATATTGGATTTTAGTAGCTATTGTTCTGGTAATTGTAATTGAATTGGTTTTACAGAAAGGGTTAGTCTAAAATGTTTCAAGGTATGGATCCACGCCTGGTAAAGCAGGCAATGAAGAAAATGGGAATGAAGCAGGAAGATATTCTTGCAACAGAAGTAATAATTAAATGTACAGATAAAAATTTTATAATTCACAACCCTAATGTCCAAAAGATTGTTATGATGGGTGAAGAAAGTTTTCAGATTACTGGCCAAATAGAAGAAACATCTGCAATAAGTGAAGAAGACTTAAGAACTGTCATGGATCAAGCTTCTTGTTCAAAAGAACAAGCAAAAAAAGCCCTGGAAAAGACTAATGGCGACCTCGCACAGGCAATCCTTGATTTACAATCCTAAATGACATATGATGAAGCACAAAAAGCTCTGCAACGAGCAGAATGGATCATAGAAAAGAACTATGCTTTCACAGGAGAAGTAAAACTCCTCCCTCTTGCATTGCAACAGTTACAGAAAGCAACAACATATGCATGGAAATACAAAGGAGGAAATAAACCAAAGCTCTTAGAGGAACTAGAAAACATCCTCAACAAAAGAAAAGAAAGCTCCGTTGAATTCAAAAGAAAAGAAAAATTAATCATATGCACAAAAGATTACAAAACAACTATCATTGAAGAAAAAATAGTCAAAAATTATTTACAAAAAACAAGAAGATACCTAAAAAAATGCATGACGAAGAACCCGCACGAGAAGAATTGAAACGTATTGATCATTTGATCTTTGTCACTTTAAAATATACAAGGACAGCTGATATAATCAGAACTATAATTGGGAAATTTATCATCACTTTAGACCATCAAACTGAAAAATATTATACCCTCCAATTAGAAAAAGGTAAAGTCAAAGAAATTTCACCTATACCATTAATGCGAATGAAAAAACTTGAACATATTCATAGCAAAGATCCAAAAGTAAAAGATATGGTTGATTTTTATATCTTATTAAAATTAATTTATAATGCAGACTTTAAAACAAAAGAGGAATATAGAAAGAATGTAACACTAGTTACAAAAGACAAAGAAATAAATATTGCAATGCTTAAAGACTATGTAAATATAGTTAAATACTATGTGAATTACATAGATGAACTAACCCAATGAAAACTCTCGGACTACTAAGTGGAAAAGGCGGTGTAGGGAAAAGCACAAGTGCAATTAATCTTGCTGCTGCACTACATAGTCTTGGAAAGCAAACTATTCTTATTGATACAAATTTGACAACAGCAAATATAGGAGTGCACTTAGGAAGCCCTTCAAATCCAGTTACCTTGCATCATGTTCTTCAAGGAAAGAATTCTATTCATGAAGCAATTTACCGTCATCCTTCCGGTATGTACTTTATTCCAGGCTCTCTCGCATTGGAAGACATGGACAAACTCAAACTCCAAAATCTTAAAACAATCAAAGAACTCAAAGCAGACTATCTCATTCTTGATGGTGCTGCTGGCCTTGGAAAAGAAGCACTTGCAACTCTTGAACATTGCGATGAACTTCTTATAGTAACCAACGCAGAGTTACCTGCAATGACTGATGCCTTAAAAACAATACGTATTGCAGATGAACTTGGAAAAGCTATCAAAGGAGTTATTGTAACACGAACAAAAAATGATAAATATAACATCTCTTTGAGAAATATTGAATCAATGTTAGAAAAACCAGTTATTGGGGTCATTCCAGAAGATTCAAGCGTACGTGAAGCATTGCATCTAAAAGATTCTTTAGTCTTTACTCATCCACAATCTCCTGCAGCACAAGGCTATATCCGATTAGCAGCCGCAATTTGTGGTGCACAAGGCCCAGAAGAATTAAAATTGAATTGGATAGATAAGTTTTTTAAAGTCTTTAAACGGATAGCACAGTAAAAAAAGGGAATTTTTGATTGGTTTCAAAGAAAAGTAGAGACGAAGAAGTATGTTGTCACAACAAAAAGTGGCTCAATCTATGACAGAGAAAAACTAGAAAAAGGAATTTGGATGATAAACAGAGGAGAGAAAGGTAAAGCAAAGATTACAACTATTGGAGAAACATTTGCAGATGATATATCTGAGCTCAATAATAGTTATCTAGGGAAGAAAATTTTATTCTACAATCAACGCGGAAACCTAGGAATTACAACTATAATAACAAACATACAAATGATTTGAGAAGAAAGTCGTCAGTCACCTTAAAACCAAAGCCTTATATAGTTCTACATTGTAATGTATGTTACAAAATGAAACCGTATGTTACAAAAAATTACCTAAGACTATTTATTCAGAATGCAAAACAAAGAGTTCTTGAGGTATTTTTTCAATACCCTGAAAAAGAATTTAGTCTTTCAGATCTTGCAAAAGAAGCAGCTGTCGCAAAACCACACATTGGAAAGATTCTAAAAGAATTTGAGAAAAATGAGCTAATTTCTATTACAAAACTAAGTAAAATCTGGAGGATAAGAGCGAATCAACAGCAATGGAATTTTCTTAAGAGTAAAATTATATATAATCTTAACTTTATGTATAATAGCGGACTTGTCGAATTCCTTAATAACTACTATAATAGTCCAAAAGCTATTATTCTTTTTGGGAGTTTTAGAAGAGGCGAAGATTTTTCAGACTCAGACATCGATATTGCAATTGAAATAGAAGGAATAGAAGAATATAAAACTATATTCCTAAGAGAGCTAATTGAACATGAAAAAGCAATTGGAAGAAAAATCCAAATTCATTTATTTAATAAACAAAATATTGATAATCACTTATTTAACAATATTGCAAATGGAATAGTGTTATTAGGATTTTTAGAGGTAAATAAATGAGAAAAGAGATAATAGAACAATGGCTGAGGATAGATGCAATAAGAAAAAAATCAAAAGATAAAGAAAGAGCAAAGTCACTTATCAACTCAGCAGAAATAAATATGAAAATTGTAGAAACAATAATACCTACAGAAGAAAGTGCAATTCTTCTCTTTAGGGAAACATATGAATCAATACACCAGCTAGGAGATGCAAAATGGTGGTTAGAAGGATATGAACCAAGAAATCATGAAGTGAGTATGGAAATTTTAAAAGAACTAAACATTAAAGAGAAAACAAAACTCAACCATCTTAATCGTTTCAAATCTTTGCGAAATGACATTAACTATAGAGGGTTTAAGCCAAGTCTTACACAAGCAAAAGAGATTTTAGAATTCTGGAAACAATGTTCGGAAGAGATTATTTTTCTATTAAAGAAAGAGCTAGAGTAAAATCCCAACAACTGTAGTATACAAAAGAAAAAGAGAAGTAGACTCATAACAAAGAGAAGAGAACCAAAGAGTGCAATAAGAACAAAAAAGATGGAGGAAGAGCAGAGCAATAGTTATCTCTGGCAGAACATTTTTTTTATAATAGGGCTGGAAGTCTGGGAAATACAAATGCCATCAAAAGCATAGCAAGAATAGAGTAAAATATATTCTCTACTGCCTATGTTCTTTTAAAAGGAAAAGAAATGATAATTCTCATGGAAGCCTTTTTAGAATCAATCGAACCAGAAAAAACCTTTCTTGTAGAAACAGAAGATTCTAGTTTTGTTTTTCATTTAAATAAGGGTATTTTTTATACACGAAGAACTACAAGCAAAGACCCAAGATATTGCCTTGTTACAAAAATTAATGGAAAGAACAAATATAAAGAAAGTGACCTAGATTTATACGCAGAAATTTCCTATATGCACCCAAAATTAAATCAAGAAGTTCTCAGTGGGAAAGTAAAGAGTGTTGCATTAAGATAGTAAATAATCAAACACTATACTGATGTATTTCTATCTCAGAGAAAGCCTCTTCCTGTTTAAGACTTACTTTCTTCCCATTATGTAAATAGAGTAAAGGCAACAAGGTAAGAATAGTTTCTTCTTTATCTTTCCCATGGCCTAATTCTGAGAAAGGAATCATTTTCTTTTGTTGGAATAATAAAGCTAATTTTGCATATATTTGATCAATAAGCAAATGAATATCAATCTTTTTTTCAGGAATTTCAGGCCTATTAAATGCAAAGAACTTCTGTAAACGCAATTTTCTTCGTGTATCTACACGCAATGCTTTTTCAAGAGCCCCAATAAGATCAGCAAGAGACACTTTTCTCTTTCTTGCTTGTGGCGTTCTCACACCTAATTTGGGGATATCAACTTTATGTTTAGGATAAGGCAGATAATCACCTAATTCTTCAAACTCTTGATTCTCTTGATGAAATAAGAAAGCATCAAAATTATTTATATCCTCATTCACCAAACGATTTGATTTCATCTTTAGAAGAATAGCAGAAGCAAGTAATACTTTTCCAGAGATAAAATAATCCATATCCTTCATCTTCTTAACCGCAACAATATATTTCTGTGTAAGCTTCGTTAAATCCACATCCCATGGATTCATCTGCTCATCTTTTACTAATTGATGAAGAATATCCTGCCAGGTCACTTCACTCTCTTTCAAGAGCATATCATACACCATCTCTTCTTTCATTCTGATAAAAATGAAGAGAAAAGAAGTTTATAAAGCCTACGAAAAGGAAAGAGAACAAGACACTATGTTCAAAATAGAATCCAAAGTAAGGATAATACGGAATAGAGAAGAACCAAGGTGTAAAAAAACTACTTAATAGCTCTTTATATAGGTTTCCAGTAGAATAGCAACCTATATAAACAAAGAAATACTCCTAAAAGTATTGATGAAACTGAAATTTTTGAAGTTTTAAAAAACTTGAATCTATGGGAAAAAGAACTAGACACAGGAATTCCTAGAGAACACTATCATCAAAAGATCTACCCATTTATGGATAGAAAAGAAGTTCTTATCCTAAAAGGTATACGAAGATCTGGAAAATCAACCCTTATGAAACAGCTTATGCTCAAATGTATAGAACATAAAGTCAACAAAAAACAGATTTTATACCTTAATTTGGAAGATTACAATTTTACAAAAGAATTAAGCCTAGATCTCCTAGAACAAATTTTGAAAGCCTACAAAAACTACAGTAAAAATACAAAAAGGATATATTATTTTATAGACGAAGTTCAGAAAATAGAAGGGTGGGAGAAATGGATAAGATTTTTTTTTTTTTCTGACCCTAATATCAAGTTTATTATTTCTGGATCCTCAGCCTCACTTCTTTCAAAAGAGTTATCAACTCTTCTTACAGGGAGAAATCTCTCCTTCAAAATAAGACCTCTTTCTTTCCAAGAATCAAAAAAAT
>CAYHUV010000029.1:0-10391 GCA_964359695.1 Candidatus Woesearchaeota archaeon | reverse complement strand
TAGATGCAAAATATGCTGTAAATAGTGCAATACTACTATCCTCCATTTCTAAGGTTTGCTCTTCATTAGGATTCAAACGTGCAAATGGATATTCATATGGTACAAATTCTTTAGTAAGATCATGAAAGGCTATGTATGGAGTCTGTTGGTTTGTAGTACCTTTTGACTTTGAATTTTCTGAAACTGCTGATGATGAAGAAGATGAAACTGTAGAAGGAGGAGTATTCGAAAGTGTATAGGTTCCAAATGTTTTTGTGCTAAATGAGATAGATAGCTTGCCTTTAGATGTTGTTTCTGACTGAATAACCCATGAACTAGATTTGTAATTAAAATAATATAATTTAAATGCCTGGGAAACAAGTGAGTTAGCCATTCCTTCTTCATAAAAAAGAGTTATCGACATATTTTCTGTGAGATTTGCAATAAGAGTATCATCGGGGATAATTGTCCAAAAAGCAATTATTTCAGATTCTAGATTTGTACTAGTATTTTCTGGATTCTTATCTGCACGATGCCTTATTACAGAGATCTTTGCTGTGAGATTATTTCTTGACGTAAGATTGATTCTTGTAAAATTAATTCCCCCAGACTCTGTAAAGTTTATTACTTTGCTTGTATTTGCAACAAAAGAAAAACTGGTTGTGTTCCTATCTACTGTTCCTGCACTGAGATTGAATACATAAAAACTAAGAGTAGTATTTACAAATTTATTTGCCGTATCATTACAATTAACTTGATAAGTATAATTCCCTACGGCATTACTTATATTTATCTGTTGGCTATGAGTCAAACCTGATGTAAAAGTCATTGGAACAAAAGAACCACTATGATTTTTATATTCACAATAGACTGGCTCATTAGAAGTCAAATTTAAAGAAGTTGTATTTTCCCAATAAGAAGCAACAGGATCATCTGTAGAAGTAATATTTGGCAGTCTAGTATCTAAACGTATTGCTCTAAAATCCCATGAACTATCACTTCTTTCTCCATCAAAACTTTGGTTATATAATTGCACTGCACGCGCTCTCCAGTAATATAAATTATCAGTATAATCTGCAAGAGTAATGGTATAATTTGTGCTGTTCAAATCTTGTGTTGATTCTCTTGCTGCATTACTTATACGAAGCTCATCAATGGTTCCATTCACAAGAGTATTTATCATTGTACTTGCATTGCTTCCAATATAAATAATTCCTGTAGAAAATGCACTGGTAAGATTTGGAGCAGCCGTTCTATTTACACGAACTCCATCAAGATATAAAGTAAGATTTTTAGACATTTGCCATGATATTGCTACATGGTGCCATTCATTTGCATTCCAATTACTAATGTTATAACTGAGAATCTTTGGAGAGCTAGCATCAATAGTAAGATAAAGTAATGTTCCAGATCGATTCATGCTAAGATCTCCATTGGATTTTTCAAACAAGTAATTTACTTGGCTATCATTCGAGTTCCAATTTGGTCTTAACCAGAATTCAATAGTAGACATTTGTGAATTGAATGAGTTTGCTGAAAGTTTTAGATATTGACTATTATATTTTAACTCAAAGCCATTTCTCCATCTTCCAGAGCTTTGTGTATTTGACCAGTTACCTGTAAAACCATGATTCATCATTGCTTCTTTGAGTTCAAAGTGTTCTACTATGAGAGTATGGTTATCATCAGAATAGTCTACTTGAGAAAAATTATTTATTGCTAATGTACTTACAAGGATATTTGTAAAGTTGGAATCATTTGCAAGCATGAACTCATAAAAAATTGTATCATTTTCTAAATCTCTTGTTGTTGTCCAGTTTAGAATAACATTTTCTGTTGTTGCGAGAGTATTATTTATTGGGCTTACTAAAGAAAGATTTGTGGGGTTATGATTATAGATATATGTAGAATAATTAAAAAACTGGAAAGAAACATCAAAGAGTGTTGGGCTTCGTACTGTGCCATTTGATTCAAAAAATGCTCTGTATTGTATGAACCTGTTTAGATCTCCAGTATATTCTCCACCAGAAGAATTTGTAAATCTGTCCTGTGCATGAGATAAAACTTCAGTAGTAGAAAGGGTACGATTGTAGATAACAAAACTATCAAACGTTCCATTAAATTTATTCAGTCCAGATCCTTCTCCTAAGGTCAGAGCAATTGATCCAATATTTATGCTTCCATTAGTAATTGCAGTCTTTTCAAGAGTTCCATTAACATATAATCTTGTTGTATTATCAGCATCATGAGTAACAGCAATATGTGTCCAGTTGTCTAAAAGAAGGCTAGATACACCATCTGTTGTTGTTGTATTACTATTATAACTAACATTAAAAATAATAGTCCCGCTTGCATTTGTATACATAATATATTCTGTTTTGTCAAATAATACAATACCAGAATTATTATTGAATGGTTTTACCCAAAGTTCTATACTATAATTTTTTGGGTTGTTAAGACTAAGAGCAGAGGAAGCACCATTAATAGCAATGCCATCTTTTCCATACATTCGTACTCCATAACCATGTTTTCCGAAAGGTGTGAAATCATTATTAGAAAGATTTGCTTCTAAAGCCAAATCTCCCAATGTAAGACTTGTATTTCCCTTCCCCTCTGAGAAATCAACACCAATAATCATACTTTTATCTTTAAAATGTGTTTGGTCAGGACCAGAAAATTCAGACCAAGAGAATGTACCATTATCTCCTTGTATACTTGTACGAACTTGTAAAGAAATATTTGTTCCTAAAGGAGTATTATTTGACCAACGGATAATTGGATCATCATGTCCATTAGGGAGTTCAAGTTTTTGCGAAGTAAAGTTTCCAGTACTATAATAGACTGTAGAACTAGAATTTGCAAGCGTAATATTTCCTGGCTCTAAAGTACAATTAAGACCGGCACAAGTTCCATTCCCAAAATGTGCTTTTGTTGTATCGACCTCAAGAGTATTATGCCGAGAAAGTCTTGCAACCCCTTTTTTGTAGTGGTCATTTATTTCTGAGGCAGTAAGACTTGCATTGTAGAGTGCAACCTCATCAATTAATCCCCTAAAATGAGTTATTGCAGAACTGGGCTTTTTTCCGAAATATAAAACTCCAGAATAATTACCTAATCTTCCTGAAACATTGGTTGAATTATCTAGTCTTCCATCGATGTAAAGAGAAAGAGTTGTGTTATCATAAGTAAATACAATATGTTTCCATTGATGAAGAGAAAAATTCCCATTACTAACTATTTGTTGAGAACTACTATTTGCTCCTAAAGGAAAGCTCATTTGTAAAACACTACTACTAATAAAAATACGGAAATTCTCATCCAAGTTATAAATTTCCATATTTGTTAATTCTCGTGCAGAAATCCACATCTCAATAGTAAAATTTTTTGTAAGATTAAGCGATGCAGTATTTCCAACCGTAAAATTATTGGTCTCATTAGGAGCAATAGCATAATAATTTCTTCCTATCGACCAGTTAGTTTGATTACTTGAGCCTGAAAAATTATTGACAAACTCATGAAATTCAGTTCCAGAGCCTTCATCAAATGGCCAATATGCCACTAGACTTGAAGCATTTTGAGGAATTATAGCACATTCAATCTTATCTTTTACTGTAAAGTTCCCAGGACCAAGAGTACTTCTATTGTCAAACCTTAAAGTGCTTCCATTAACATACCAAATGTACAAAAGAGAACTAACATCTGTACTGGTAGATCCATTTGCACAAGTTAATGTATTGTTAATGTAGGGTATTTCTGGTTCTACTATAACATTGTCCACCTGATATGTGCCAGTAATATTCCCAACATAAAATCCGGACTGTGCAAGAATACTAGCAATTTCTTCATTTAATATTTGTACAGGTGTTTCTTCAAGCTGTTGGCTAATTTCTTCTTCTACTATTTCTTCAGGAATAATTTGTTCTTTATTTTTATAGTATATATATTCGCTGTCTACAATGGTTTCGTTTATTATTAAATCAACATAAACATAACCTTCAGAAAGAGGATAATTGTCAAGATCAATACGAAGGGTTTCATCTTGCACATAAGAACTAAGATTAATTACATCATAGATAGAAATATTTTGACTTATACGGACAAATCCATTACTTATATCCCATTCTTCTTTTAAAATAAATTCGACAATGTTATCTTGCTCTAGGAAGGTAAAACCACTTAAGGAAATTTCATTATAAACAAGTACTCCAAGTGGTATAGCAATAAGCAAAATTAGAAAAAACCAAAGTGAGGAGATTCTTTTCTTCTTTTGTTGTTCTTCCCTTTGTAAGACATGCACACCATAATTTTTAAGGATTTGTTTCTTTTCCTCAGCAGTACGAACAAAACGAGAACTCCAAGCTTTTTCCCACATATAGATACCTCTTTTATATATTAAAAAGGATTCTAATGTTAAAATACTTTTCTTTTCAAACTAAAATAGATATTAAAATTAACAAAGCTTAAAAAGTTAGAACACCTATAAAATAGATATGAAAACTGGTATTCGTGTTGCAGATGCTATGTCTCTTAGACCTGTGGTTATATCAGGCACAATAACAATCTTTGAGTGTGCAAAACTTATGGTCAAAAGAAGAGTAGGAAGTTTACTTATTGTTAAGGATTCCAATTTAGAAGGAATTCTTACTGAGAAGGATCTTGTGCATCTTCTTGCGAAAGGATTAGACCCCAAATTTATCAAAGTTAAAGAGATTATGATCAAAAAAATTCGAACTATTGGTCCAGATGAAGATCTCTATGATGCCCTTACACTTATGAAAAATGAAAAAGTCAGAAGACTTCCAGTTATTAATAAGAAAAAGTTGGTAGGAATGCTTACATTGAATGATATTCTCAAATTACAACCAGCACTTTTCGATTTAATGGTGGAAAGCAAAAATATTCACCCTCAGAATAAAAAAGGAAAGTACGTTGAAGGGGGCTGTGAAGTCTGTGAAAATTTTGAGCGTTTGTATGAAGTAGATGACCAGTATATGTGTGAGAACTGTAAAGAAGAGCATTTTGCAAAATTAGATTCTGAAGAAAATTGATACCGAAACTATTATTAAGTTTATTCTCCATTGTTGTGGATAATGAGAATGGAAAAAATTCAAGAGCTTGAGATTTTCAAGGAAAGCAATTTTCAGATTAAGCATCATTCGTATGCAGATATTATTGGTTTATTGAAAGCTCTGCCAGTATGGTTAAATAATATGGGCTATTCTTTCTATGAAAAAGGACTTTCTGAGAAGGATATTGGAACAGGAGACCAAATAGAATCTGAGTGGACTGCAACAAAAGATGTTACTGAATACCTTCAGTATAACTTAGAAATTACCATTATTGCAAAAGACGTACGAAAAGTTATTCTTGAGAATGGTGAAGAAGTCTATTGGGTAAGGTTGCTGATTATTTTGAAAACTAAGTTTGTTAAGGATTTTCAGAAGAAATATAATGAAGATATTTGGTATGAAAAATTCATGCGTGAATTTTATGAGAGATATATCGTGGCAGAGGATCTTAAAAAATATATTGGGAAACTAGTTGGGGAATCAATAGATCTTACGAATACAATGAAATCATATTTGAAATAGAAAGATTTATATGTGCCTTTTACTCATCTACAAAGTAAAATGAGTGTGAAAGATTTTCTGAGTCCTGCAAAAACTATTAATAGTACATTAACCTATGATCAAAAAGAACTTTATCGTTATTTTCAAAAATGGCTTTCTGAACGGGGTTATGATATTGCTGAAATAGATTATACTGAAAAAATACTTTCTGAAGGTAAAAAATTGTATGCATTCAATTGGCTCTGTGATAAAAGAGTTGATGATTATACCAAATTTATGATTAGTATTGATTTTAAGGCTCAAGCAGAGAATGTGCAAATTGAATTGCATGATGGAAAGAAAAAAACTGCACAACATGGAACTGTGACTGTTAAAATCGCTACATACATGGAAAAAGATATTGATTCAGATTGGACATTGAATAAAAGAACTGCATATAGCACATTGATCAGAGAAATCTATGATAAAATGGTTGTAAAAGGAAAATGGGCAAGTTTTCAAGGGAAATTAGGGAAAGATGCACAAGCACTCATGAATGATCTAAAAACATATCTCAAAACACATCGCTACGATTAATCTTAATCAAAAACTTCTGAGAAATATTTGTACTTTTTGCAGGCAATGACTTTAATTAATTCTTATTGAGCTTATTCATATGGTTTCACATAAAAAATCCTAAGGAAATCCAGAATATAGTCTTTCTAATGAGATATTCTTTAAAACTGATTTCTGATAGGAATATACCTTATAGGCACGTTTTACATGGTTTTTACACTGTTTTAGGCTTGTGCAAGAGTATATAAAGACAAAAATATCCAAAATGATAGGAAAATAAAATGTTAGTTGAAGAATTAAATATAAATCACAATATTCTCAAGTCAATTAAAGCGCTTGGTTATGTTGAAGCGACGCAAATCCAGGAAAAATGTATCCCTGTGATTAAATTAGGTAAAGATGTAGTAGGTCAGTCTAGTACTGGCTCTGGAAAAACAGCCGCTTTTGGTATTCCTTTATTAGAAAAAGTAGAAAATGGAAAGGGTTTACAAGTTCTTATTTTAACACCCACAAGAGAGTTATGTGTGCAAGTTAGTGATGCAATATCCTCTTTTAGTAAGTTTTTAGGTACAAGGATTGTTTCTATCTATGGTGGGGTTGGCATTGGCCCACAAATTCATGCTATTCCAAGAGCAGAGATTGTTGTAGGAACACCAGGAAGAATTCTCGATCACTTAGAACGAAGAACTATCAATTTTGATAAAGTTAAAATTCTTGTTCTTGATGAAGCAGATAAAATGTTTGAGATGGGATTCATTGAAGATGTAGAAAGAATAATGAAACACATTCCTAAAGAAAGACAAACACTTTTGTTTAGTGCAACATTATCTTCTAGTATCCAACAATTAGTACAAAGATACTTGAAACATCCTGTTACAGTAAAAACTGAAGTTCATGTAGCAAAACATCTCTTAAAGCAAAAATATTATGTTGTTCGTCAACATGAAAAATTTTCTTTGTTAACAAGTTTGATAAAACTCAACCCTACTGGTATGGCAATTGTATTTTGTGGAACACGAAGAGCAGTAGATTCAGTAACAAAGAATCTCCGTACACATGGAGTCAAAGCTATGGCTATTCATGGTGGTTTGACACAAAGTAGGAGAATGTTTGCTTTGGATAACCTGAAAAAAGAAAGTATAAATATTCTTGTTGCAACTGATGTAGCTGCACGAGGATTAGATATAAAGAATGTTTCTCATATCTATAATTATGATGTGCCAAAAACTGCAGATGAATATGTGCATAGAATTGGAAGAACTGCACGAGCTGGAGCAGAAGGAGATGCAATTACGCTTCTCTCAGATCATGACTATGACAATTTTAATCATATTCTAGCTGATAGATCTCTAACTATTAAAAAAGAAGAACTCCCTCAGTTTGAGAAAATTGCTTTCCAAAAACAAGAGAGAGAATTTGATAATAGAAGACCTGGACAAAGTGGCGGTGGTCGTGGTGGCTTTGGTAGTAGAGGACCATCTTCTGGTGGCTTTGGTAGTAGAAGACCTAGTCCTGGTGGAAGAGATGAACGTCGGGGGCCAAGTTTTGGAAGAAAGAAAGGACCTGTTTTTAGTAGAAGATAAATTCAACTATAAACCTTTTTATATTTCTTCTGTTTTATAATTACAGATGGTAAGCATTTCTCGAGCAAAAGTGTATGAGAGTTCTGCAATTCGAAAACTAGAGCAACAAGTCTGGAAAGATAAAGATATTACTAGGAAGTATGAAAATGCATATCTCATTAAATTTGAATACGCTTTTGTTGCAAAGGAAAAGAATAAAATAATTGGAGCGATCCTTGCTATGAAAACTACAAAAGAAGAAGTTTATGTTGAGGATCTGATAATTCATCCTAAATGGCAACATCAAGGTCTTGAAAAAAAGCTATATGAAACCCTTTTTGCTGCTTGTGGAAATATTCCTGTTTTTGCATTAGTAGATAACACAAATGAAGCTTCTCTTCGTATGCATAAAGAATTAGGTTTTACAGGTGTAAAAAAGGTTCCAAATCCTTTTGAAAGGGATAAAACAAGTACAAGTTTTCTCATGCGTAGAGAAAAAAAGGGATAAAAAACCTTTATATACTGAAGAACAGGCAAAAAATACATGAAACTACTCCTAATCTATCCTCCATTTTGTACACCTACAGTACTTCCCTATTCCATAGTATCATTAAAGCATTTTCTCAGGACAAATCTTGCTTTAGAAGTAGACATACTTGATCTTAATGCAGAATTCCATAAAAGAAAATTTGAAAATTATTATAAGGCTATACAAAAATCAAAAACAAAAGAGGAATATGCTGAGATTTTTACAGCTTTTGATAAAGAATCACGAAGAGTTTATGCAGAAAATAATAGAAAAGTATTGCATGAAGAAGAACCTGAATTATTTGAAGAAATTTATTCTCTTATCGAGATAGAAGACTATGATTGCATTGCTTTTAGTTTAGTTTATAACAGTCAATGTTTTTATGCAACTGCTCTTTTGAAAAAATTAAATCAGGAAGGAATTACTTGTCTCTTAGGTGGTCCAGCAGCAAAAGGAAAAGTCCTAGAATATGGAAAGATTCTCGAGAATGAACATGAGATTATAGATTTCTTTAAAGGAAAAGAAGTAAAGATAAAACAAGGTGACTTCTATGCAAGCAATAATCCTTTAGATTTCTCTGATTTTAAAAAAGAGGATTATCTCTCAAAAGAAAGAATTATACCTATAAAAACTTCAAGCACATGTTTCTATAAACAATGTACCTTTTGTACTCATTTTGCACACACATCATATAAGGAATATGAACTTGCATGGTTAGAGAATACTTTAAAACAAAATTCTGCTAAATATGTTTTCATTATTGATGATATGATCGCAAAAGAAAGACTTCTTGCATTTGCAAAAATTTGTAAACCTCTAGGAATAGAATGGGCCTGTCAGCTTCGACCTTCAATAGATCTTTTAGGAATTAGTACAAAACTCTACGAAGGAGGCCTTCGTTCTGTATCTTGGGGTGTTGAGTCAGGCTCACAACGTATTCTTGATCTTATGAAGAAAGGAACAGATATTCAGAAAGTACCGCAAATATTACAAGAAAGTCATGAGGCAGGAATACAAAATATTCTCTATATAATGTTTGCTTTTCCTACTGAAACAAAAGAAGAATTTATACAATCAATAGAATTTCTAGAAAAGAATAAAGAGAACATAGATTTAGTATGCACAAGTATTTTTGGTTTACAACGTGGTGCTAAAGCATATGAGTCTCCTGAAGATTATGGTATAGTCAAGATTACAGAAAATAAGCGAACAGTTTTAGAAGGAAATGTGAAGTATACTTTAAAACAGGGATTAGTGAATGAAGAAGCGAGAATCTTACAAAAGAAAGTGCAACATAGAATTGATAAGGTAAATAAAATACCTAAAGTATTCAAATGTTCTAGAGAACAAGTGCTGTTGTATAAATAGAATGTGGGCCAGGAAGGACTCGAACCTTCGACATACTCCATGTAAGGGAGTGTCATCATAGCCACTAGATCACTGGCCAATATTCGAACTAAAATTGCAGTCTTTTAAATAGCTCTATTTGGAAAATTTTTGTATAATACCTTGATATCTTTTCCAAAAGTTTAAATACTGAAATTCGTTCTTTTTTAACAAGATGATAGATCTTTTTTGGGGAATTGGTTTGTATTGGATATTTGGAGTATTTACTATAGGCATTTTACTATTTGTATTCTGGTTATGGATGTTCATTGAAGCACTCAAAAAAAGGGATGTGCTTTGGATTATCCTCTTTCTAGTTGGGATTTGGACTGTATTATTTGGATTGCTTTTTGCGTTACTCTATTACTTTTTAGAATATGAGACAGACAAGAATGGTTCAAAGAAAAAATGAAGACAATCACAATACCATCACATTGTTTTCTGGCTATAATGGATAGAGAACTAAAAGCAAAAGGTTTGAAACCTGTATATGCTTGGAATGTTTATTTTGATACTATGAAAAGAAAAAAAGAAGCAGGAATTCTTTTGCATTCTTTTGAAGGCCATGTTATACCATTCGATGTTAAGCACAAAGAACAATTAGGGATTCTAGGATTTGTTAATGGACAAGAACCTGGAGAAGGAAGTATTCCTTTGCATGAAACTGTTCCAAAAGTTAATGATACAATTGCTCTAGCTTATATTATTCAGGGTATATATAGAGGGGATTTTTTTCAAGCGAAAGTTATTGATGGTAAAGCTTTGATAGAAGAAAAAGAATTACAGGGGTTTAATTTGATACATTATTAT
>CAYHUV010000028.1:0-10418 GCA_964359695.1 Candidatus Woesearchaeota archaeon | reverse complement strand
GGTACCATCTTGCTTGTCTATAATCACTTTTCCTTCCATTGCCCCAGTATCTAAACAAGTGTTGAATGCTTCTGTATCTAATTCTAGATCTACTGCATATTGTTTCAAATCTTTCACTGTTAAAGCAGCTTGATTCTCAAAAAGTTTATCGTGATACTCAGCAAAAGCTCCTTGTGCATTTGCACATTCCCCTGCTTCAGCAGCTTTCTGTGCATATTGATGTTTAGGTATTGGATAGTTTTTATAGACTAAGTTTACCTGTTCAGGATATTCTTCTAGAATTAGCTTGACTGTCCAATATGCTTGGCCACAGAATGAGCATTCAAAATCAGAATATTCTATAATGCTTAAAGTTGCATTTGGATTTCCTACAATAGAGTCCCCATCTGCAACAACTGTCGTTAATAAATTATCATTACTTTCTTCTTCAGTTGTTTCTTCAGGTGATTTATATTCAAATTTGCTTAAATCAATTGCACTTAGGAAAAGAAGATTCCCATCTTTTGTTACATATAATGTTGCATTTTGTTCTTCACTTGATAAATCTGAAACAAGAATAGCATTTACTAGGTATAAGTCGCCTTTTTCTGTTGCTGATTCTAAAGTTGCAACAGCAAAACCTGCAAGAAGATTTTCATTTAGAAAAGCAATAGCTTTTCCTGAAGCTTGTTCTAGTGATAAGTCTGTTCCAGTGTCAGGAAAACCATACATATACACCCCTATACCAATAACTATAAGCAGTACCAAAGTACTCCATTTCCAAAATCCTGATTGAGCCATTCTAGTCCTCCGTACATTTTCTTTATGTTCTTCTAAAAGAGTATCCTTATTCATTGTAATTCCTCCCCACGAGCAGGAAATCAAAAGAGTCTATTTAAAGATTTAGATTTTTGAAAATATGAGCTCGATTATTCCCTATCCTAGAAATATACATGGCTCGTCACATAAATTCTTATAAATGGTTTTATGTAAATCGAGAGCTATGGCACTATTTGATGGACTGTTTAAAAAGACCTTGTATTTTCCTGGTTGTTCAGCTAAATTTATTGTGAGGGATGTGCAAAAAAGGCATGAACAATTACTTACTAAGTTAGGTGTGAAGTATGTTAAGCTTCCTGAACTTGAAGTGTGCTGTGGAAAGCCTGCACTGGATTATGGATATAAAGATGATTTTCAGAATTTGGTCAATATGAATACGCAAACCTTTGCACAGAATGGAATTAAAAAGATTATTACGACTTGCCCATTATGTTATACTATTTTTAAGAGAAATTATGAAGATATTGAAGTTGAACATATTACACAGACAATTTTAAAAAATATTAATAAGTTAGATAAAAAAACTGATGGGGAACTGGTGACATATTATGATTCATGCAATCCTGAAAAATATCCTGAGTTGTATGACAACCCTAGACAAATTTTAGAAGCAGTTGGGTATAGAATTGCAGAGCTTGAATTTAATAAAGAAAAAAGTCTAAGTTGTGGACAAGAATTAAAACCAGTCTCACCTAAAGTTTCAAAGTTTATGGCAGAAGCAATTTTAGAATCTGTGAAGACTAAAAAATTAATTACAATTTCTCCAGGTTGTTTTATTCACTTTAATGAAAATAATGCAAAAGGTGTGAAAATAATTGAATTATCTGAGGTGTTGCTATGAAATTGCAAGAACTGTTTACAGCAAAAGGCTATTCAACTATGGAAGTTGACAAACTTGTATATGCGCGAGATGCATCTGAGTTTGAAGGAAAATGTGAAGCAGTTGTATGGCCTACAAGCAAAGAACAGTTGATGCATATGATCAAATTTGGAGCTAATGATGGAATAAATTTTACCATTCGTGGAGCAGCAACAAATACAATGGGAGCATGTATCCCGGCACAATCTGTTGTTGTAGATATGTGCCGTTTAAATAAAGTTCTTCAATTGGGAACAGATTTTATTATTGTTGAAAGTGGAATGGTGTTAAGGGATCTTTTAGGTATAGTTCAGAAGAAAGGACTTTTTTTTCCTATAAAGCCTTTAGAATATCCTGTGTGTACGATAGGTGGTATGCTTGCCATGAATTGCTATGGACTTGACACATATTATGGTGCTATGGAAAAATGGGTAGAAGAAATAGAAGTTGTTGATGGAAATGGAAATAAAATAATCGTCTCAGGGCAAGACATGAAAAATTTTATAGGAATGGAAGGCAGCACTGGAATTATTTATAGTGCAAAATTGAAATTGCTTTCTGAACCAATGGAAAAGACTATCTCATTGTTTAAATTTAATACTTTAAATGCTATGATGGATAAAATTATGATTCTAGATAAAGTGTCTAATGTTTTATCTATTGATTTTTTTGATGAATTATGTTCCAGTTTTTTAAATCTTGGTCAATCATTTCATTTACTTGTGGAATATAGCAATGACTCTGGAGCGATTAAAGATGCAGATGAGATTGCAAAAATGGATGAACTAAAAGAAAAATTACAACATATTCTTGTGAATAAAAAATATATTTACAAAGAGGATCCAAAAATACCTTTAGAGAATACTGCTAAGTTTGTATATTGGTTGCAAAAAAATGGAGTGCCATGTTTCGGGCATTTTAAATTAAGAGTTTTGCATCCTTGTTTTAGAGATGCATCTAGACTGCCTGAAATGTATCAACTTGTGGATAATCTTAAAGGAGAAGTTGCTGGGCAATATGGTATTGGAATTAAGAGAAAAAGGTTTATGTCTTTAGAGAAAAAAACAAAATATAAAAGTTTAAAGAATATATATGACCCTGCAAAATTGTTAAATCGAGGTGTTTTAATTGATTAAATGTAATGAATGTGGACTTTGTAAGGAAAATTGTCCTGTGTTTCGTGTTGTGAAAAAAGAAAGTGTCTCTCCACGAGGCTTTGCAATTATGAAAGAAAAAGGATTTGCTGACAAAGCAATGTATATCTGTTCTCTCTGCAATAATTGCAAATCTGTGTGCCCTTATGGTGTTGATTTGAAATTAGAAGACATGAGAGAATATGTTCTGAAAAATGGTGGAGAGACCGAAGCAATACGGGAGATTATCGAAAATTTAAGAAGAACTGGAAATCCCTATGGGAAATTAGTTGGATTGTAAATCATTCAAACATCTTTCTATACTTTTTGGATATTCACCCCAAGGGAAATAAAATTCTATCTCTCGGATTAATACTTCTCTTTCAACAAAAGGTTCTTGTGAAAATAATAAATAACGGTCTCTAAAAGTAAAAACGAGGATATCACAACTCTCTTGTAATTCCATAAGCTCTTTTATATCTCCAATAGTGTATGTAGGAATTGCTGGTTTTAGAATTTCATGTTTTGCGACACAACTCAACATTGCTACAAGTCCTAGATAATTGAATGGCCTCATTTTAAAATTTCATCAGATTTTCTGGACCATAAAACAAAATCAAGCTCATCCATATTTATTCCTAACTCCTCAGAGAATTTTTTTAGTTTTTCTTCTAAAATCAGATAGTTCTTTTTGTTCATAGTTGGTTTTATTTTTATAATCTTAAACTCTAACATTGCATTTACTACATGCTTATCAAGAATAGCATAACCATTATGTCCCAGGTTTCTTAAGAAATGAGAACTTTCTTTATAACCAAGACCTTTTATATTTTCTGCAAGATATTCACGATCAAATTTTATTGGAATTGTTTGTGCATAAAAAATATACTCCGCTCTTTTATTATAAAATCTACAATGGAGTTCATGAAGTTTATTTCTTATTTCTTCTTCAGAGCCTGTAAAGATAACGTCGCCAACACTATCCATTACCCTGCTTGCCATGCGTGAAGAGGTGTTTGCAGCAAGAATACAGAAGCATAGCTCTTGAAATATTTCTTTCTGATCTCTTTTTTGTTTAAACTCTAGCAATCTAGATTGAATTGCTGGCTTGTGTTTTTCGTAGTGTTGATATAATTCTTTCCACTTCGCAGAGAACTTCTTCCCTTGTAAGTTTTGTTGTGTCAATGTAGGCATCATAATTTTCTCTATTATTCAAGTCTATTTTATATATTTTTATATATCTCTCCCTATCTGTTTCCCAACGTACTTTATTCCTTTCAGCAAGTTGTTCTATAGTCTCTGCTTTTGCTTCGCTTACTCTGGGCTTGAGAAAAATTCTTTTTGCACCTTCTTCATAAGAGACATCTAAGAAAATCTTGATTGCATCAGGTATAAAATGAAATGCTAAACGACTGTCAAAGATAAAATTATTCTCCATCCTGCCTATTTTTGCTGTTCTTTCATCTACTTCTCTATCAATTTCTTCTGGTGTTACATGAGAAAAAGCTTCTATTGTATAACCCTTTTCCATTGCTATTTGCCTCATAAGGTCTCCTGTGGAGTAATGCTTTAAATTAAATTTTTCAGCAAGAGCTTTTGCAATTGCAGATTTTCCCGAGCCTGCACGACCGCATAAAACAATTTTCATAGAGATTCCTATTTTATAGAACAATAACCAATTAGTCTAAATCTGTGCCCTACAAGACGAGAAACAGTAACCTTATCAGTTTTTTCTGCACAAACTGGCAGTTTTAATTTGACAGTGAAATAACTTTTTGTAAGTTCTGTAACAAGGCCTACTGTTGTAGAAGAGTTTACATTCAACATAAGATTTTCACCTTTCTTGATAGGCTCGACTTGCAAATCCTTATCTGAACCAACAACGCGGTCTAATAAATGTGGAACCAATTGTAATTCCATATAAACTTCTGGAAGATGCAATGGATGGCCAACAACATTTCCTGTTAATGAATCAGATTTAACTAATGAAGGATCTAAAGAAGTAAGTAAAGCAATGGATGCACCTGGTTGAGCAGTATCAAGTATATCATTTCCAGTTCGTATTTGTAGGATTGATGTTGTTAACGGAAGCCAAGAAACTTTTCCTTCTCTCTCAACTTTTCTTCCTGGACGAATTTCTATTTGGTCTCCTACTTTGAAAATACCTTGTTTTAATGCACCACCTAATACACCACCAACAATTTTGGTATAAACTGCACCAGGTTTGTTAATATCAAAACTTCTTGCAATAAACATGAGAGGTGATTTTTTCAGATCTCTTTTTGGAGAAAGAAGAAATTCTTGTATTGTTTCAATAAGCAGATCAATGTTGACATTATTTTTTGCAGAAACTGGGATAATAGGAGCATTTTCTGCAACGGAACCTTTGACAAATGCTTTAATCTGCTTGTAATTATCTAAAGCATCTTCTTCGGCTACTAAGTCAATTTTATTTTGGACAATGATAATATTTTTTAGACCACAAATCTGCAAGGCCATCAAATGTTCCTTTGTTTGTGGTTGTGGGCATTTCTCATCAGCAGCAACTAATAATAATGCAGCATCTACAATTGCAGACCCTGAAAGCATAGTTGCCATCAAGGTTTCGTGACCAGGTGCATCAACAAAAGAAACTGAACGAAGAAGTTTTGCTTTCCCCTCGCAATTTAGGCATTTGTCTTTTGTTCCATATGCTTGTGGACCTTTACATTTCTCACATTTATAGAAACTTGTATTCGCATAACCTAAACGTATTGTAATCCCTCTTTTTATTTCTTCAGAATGAGTATCAGTCCATTTACCAGAAAGACGTTCTGTTAAAGTACTTTTTCCATGATCTACATGACCTACCAAAGCAATGCTAATTTCTGGTTGATGAAGCTCCGGTTCTTTGATTCCTACTTTAGGTTCTAGTTTTATTTCAGGAGCCTTTATTTTTGCTTTAACCATGAAATGACAAAATTTTGAGGATTTATAAATGTATCCAGAGAGAGATCTTTGAGAAAGAGATGTGAGCGCAAGAACACTAGAAAAATCATCAAAGATTGTTTATTGTTGTTTGCCTTTCACATAGACATAGTCATTTGTTACTTCAATCTCAATTTCGGTGAGATTATTAATCACAATGTCATTTCCTGGCAAAAGATAATCCACATTCAAACCCTTAATCACTACTTTGTGAATTTTATCAAACTCCACAACTTCTCTTGGTCCTTGGGCATTTAAATGAGGATCATTTTCATCAAACAAGCTAATAAAACATGGTCTTCGATTAAAATCCCCTTCAATACTCTTCTTTCGAGCTATAAGAACACTTTTTGTTTTATACTTCATGGCAACAAGAGTTTCCTCCAGATGAGTATGATAACAAAAGCTTAAGCAATTTTTGCATCTTCTTTTTTACCGAAGATATCTTCTAAGGATTTAGGACCATATTTTTTGACCATTAAATTTAATTGTGCAGTGTTTACGGTAACTTGATTCCCACATACAGTCTTTCTTTTTTTCATTCCTTTTCTATCTACTTTTACACCTACTCCAGAACCAAGCAAAGCTTTTTTCCTAATAGGCCCATCTATATCTGCTCTCATAGGAAATCCAGCAAAGTCGCTACCACCACGAATTTGTAATTCATAGCCTTCAAGACCTAAGAAATCACCTGATACTGTTTCTCCCATCTTTTTACCTACAAGAGTCTCATCTTCTAGACCCTTTTGAAAGGTTTTACCATTTTTTGTGTCATTTATGACAAAGCGTACTTCAACCATTTTTATTCAATTTTAGAGTTTTTAGCAGCTTTATAAAGTTTTTGGGTTACTGTTCTTGTGGAAAAAGTAAACCTTATATCTTTGTACTATTTCTCTTTAAAGATATGCCTAACAAAAGTCTTTTTGTTTCTGCTTTCAAGCTGTGCACAAGAAGATTTTTCTGGAAATGAAAACATGGAATCTATATATTTTCAAACCGAAGATGATGTTCGTATTGTAGGAAACTATTGGAAAGGCGATCAACGAGCGGTGCTTCTATTGCATATGATGCCTGCAACGAAAGAATCATGGGAAGCTTTTGCTGAAGCATTACATACACAAGGATATACTGTACTTACTATTGATCTTCGCGGACATGGAGAAAGTACAAACCAAGATGGAGAAATATTAAATTACAAAGAATTTACTGATGCTGAACATCAAGATTCAATTGCAGATGTGGAAGCAGCTGTTGCATATATGCAAGAATATGGAGCTAAAAATATTTCTATTGTAGGAGCGTCTATTGGAGCAAATCTTGCCTTAATGTACCAAGCAGGCCATTCTGAAATACAAAAAACCATTCTTCTTTCACCCGGAACAAATTATTATGGAGTGCGTACAGAACCCAGTGCTGAAGCATTGCAGAAAAATCAAGAAGTGTATTTTATTGCTGGAACTTTAGATCAGCGTAAAACGGGTAATGCTGCAGATATGGCAAAACAAATACAAAGTAAAGTTCCTGGAAGAAGCGAAATGAAAATTTATGAGAATAGTGCACATGGTACAGATTTGTTTGCAGAAGATAGTACATTGATGGATACGCTTATTGCTTGGTTAAAAAAGTAAATAAGTTATGATAAATCTCAACCCAAGATTTATATAGACTATTTCTGGAATTAAATTAATGAGTCTTGAAGAACGTATTGAAAAAGAAGATAATGAAAGACCAGATCTTTCTGTATTCCCCATAGATGAGTCATATAGCAATCTTAAAGATCGTACAAGAAAAACAATTTCTTATTTACATGCAAATAAAAAAATAGCTAGGGACTATATGATTGATGTTTGTTGTGGATTAACATTTTTTACTCCTCTTATGGCAACGGAAGAATATATTTCTGGAATGGATGCAAAGGAAATTATTTCTTCACGAAGCATCTCTGCTGTACAAGGAATATTCACTACTAAAATTTATACTGATTTCAGAGAATTTTGGGCAGGATATTGGAATGTAAATGCAGAAAGCTCTTCAAAAAAAAAGTTTGCTGTTGATACTAGCGCCATGCTCATCTTACAAATCCCTTTGTATAGTGCTATACTCTTTTTTTCTGGAGCAAGTCTGGAAGAAGCAGAAACAGCAATGCCTCTTAGCCTTTGTATAGGATTTATGTCAGGAAGAGCATATGGATCATTTTTGGATAAGTGGAGAAAAAAATTTGGTGGGAAGAAACCACTATTAGAAGATTAAATACCCCAGAAATTATTTGCTTTTCTTTTGATCTCTGCAAGTTCTTTTAATACTTGTATCTCATCTTGTGAAATTAATTTTTTAAATTCTTTTAATTTTCTAAAATTTTCTTCATTCATATCAACATAGAAAAATTCTTCTTCTTGAATTTGTCTACCTGCTGTAACTCCTGGAAGAGAAATGGCTACTTGTTTTCCTTTTTCAGCTTCTGCAATTGATTCTCTTTCATATTCAACTGTTTTTATGTGTGCAATAGCATCCCCATTTCCTTTTATAAGATCAACATCAGACCGTAATGTACCTGATATTACTTCTACACCAATAACACAAGGATTGTTCTGCCTAAATGTACAACCACGTAAATATTTCACTTTTGCCGGTCGTACTAAACCAATCAATTCTTTTTGCTCTTCTTTTTTCTTTTCAAAAGCTACCCATGCTTCAAAATCATCAATTAGTTGATAGATGACATTATGAGAAATAATCTTAACACTTTCACTTTCACCATTGACATTAAAACAAAGAATAACACGTTCATAATGGTCTTCACTTGCAGATGCTGCAGCAATATCTTTTTTGGTGACATTCCCTACAGAGGCTTTCTTGATAGCAATATTTTTTTCTTTGAGCATAGAAATTAAGGCTTCCAAAGAACCAAGAGTATCTGCTTTGACAAGAATACCATTATCTTCTGTTTCTATCACAATCTCGTCTACTTCTTCCTGAATTTTTTCACGAAGTTCTTGTTCATTATTATTTATAACAAACAGAGGCATGCCTGAAACTACTTCTTTTATCCCTACAGCAGTAATTTTTATTCCTGCTGCTGCCTGCACTTCTTTCACAGGTATAAATTTGCCTTTTTCATCTGGTAAGAATACACCTTTCACTTTAGTTACAATAGGTTCAAAGAGGCCACCGATAATTATAGGGTCATTGATTTTGATCTTTCCTTCATAGATAATTGCATCCAAAGTAATTCCCAAGCCCTGTTCTTCTTTGACTTCTAAAACTGTAGCTTTACCAGTAGCATCTTGATCTGAATGAAGTGTTTGTTCAAGAAATTTTTGTGCAAGACCAATAAGTACCATGAGCAATTCTGAAATACCATCACCTGATTTTGCAGAACAAGGAATCATTGCGATGGTTTTTGTATAATCATCAATACGATCAAAACGATCTGCTTGAAAACCTAAATCATAACACTTTCCTACAATCTCATACAACTTTGTTTCTATTGCAGTTTGTACCTGAGGGGATTGTTTAGAAATAACATCTAAAACAAAAGAGGATTGAATAGGACGCCAGCCTTGGATAAGATCAATCTTATTTAATGCAATGACAAATGGAGTTTTATACTTTTTTAATAAAGAAATACATTCTTCTGTTTGTGGTTTTATGCCTTCATTGATATTAATGACTAGTATAGCAATATCAGCAAGGTTACTTCCCCGCTTTCTCATATTTGAAAAAGCTGCATGACCTGGTGTATCAATGAAAACTATTCCTGGAATAGAAATATTTTTGTTTTTTAATAAATCACCACAAATCTTTTGTATTGTTTTCAAAGAGATTGCAGAAGAAGAAATCATTTGAGTGATTGCTCCAGGTTCAGACTCAACTACAGCAGTTCTTCGTATTTTATCCAATAAAGAAGTTTTTCCATGGTCTACATTCCCCATTACTACTACTAAAGGTTGTCTGAGCATATTCAATCACAATAGCAGAAGAATTATGAGATTATTTAAAGCTTTGTGCTTGTGGATATTTTACAAAAGATATTTAAAGGTTAATGCTTTCTGAATTCTAAATAATTATTATAAAATTAAGGAGGAGAAAGAACATGGCAAAAGGCGAAGCAAAAGCAATGTTAGGAAGATGGGCTTTTTTGATTGGTGTTATTTTAGCAATAGTCTTCGGGTTCTTGACTACAGGCACATGGTTAGCATGGGTACTTGTTGTTATTGGACTTGTTGTAGGACTTGTTAACATCAATGAGAAAGAAGTTAGTGCATTCTTAACAGCTGGAACTGTCTTGGTATTGATGGGCTACTTTGGTGGGCAAACATTAACAAATGTTGCATACTTAAGTACTATTTTCAATAACATTTTGACATTATTTGTACCAGCTACGATTGTTGTTGCAGTTAAATCTGTACTAGTATTAGCAAAAGATTAAACTGATAACACAAAAATTTTTTCTTTTTTTCTTTTAATCCATTCTTGTTGTACAATAGTTTTCTCTTGTTCCAGGATTTTTACAGCTCTTTGATAATGCATCATAACTTGCTTTATCATAGATCCAAGGCTGTATTTCTAGTTTTGTTATTGTGTGTCTTAATAGTTCTGCATCCGCTCGTGCTTGACGAGAAAGCCATTCTACTCTTGCT
>CAYHUV010000027.1:0-10567 GCA_964359695.1 Candidatus Woesearchaeota archaeon | reverse complement strand
TTCTTTCTGATATGTTAAATAGAATACAAAGACTTTCTATTGAACGACAAAAAAGATAGATTAGTTAGGTTGGCTAATCATAATTCAGATATAACTCTGTATGTAAAGAAAGTTATTAAAAAAGCTTGGACTTTATGAGAAAGCTTTATATCCCTTCACGTATTTTTTTTTCTTATGACACCAAAAGAAGCTTATCTTAGAGCTGGAAGAATACATTATGAAGTTATTGAGAAATCAAAAGAACTTATCAAACCAGGAGCATCTCTCTTGGCGATTGCACAAGCTATAGAAAAAGATATTGCATCCCACCCAGAAGCGTCTCTTGCCTTCCCGGTGAATTTACAGCTCAATAATGAGGTACATTATTCTCCTCTTCCTGGAGATACTCGAACTATTAGTAAAGAAGATATTATCAAAGTGGATATAGGAATACATGTTGAGGGATATATTGCTGATGGTGCATATACCATTGCATTGAACAAAGACTATCAAGAGATGGTGGATTTTACAGAAAAAGTTCTTAGAGAAACTATTAATGGATTGAAGCCAGGAATGAAAATATCTGAGATAGGAAGAAGACTAGATATGCATTTAAAAGATTCTAAATATAAAATTATCAAGAACCTGATGGGGCATCAATTGCAACAATGGGATTTGCATTCAAAAAAATCTGTATTAGTTTATGAAAACGATTCTAATCAGATCCTAGAACATGGAGAAGCATTTGCTATAGAGATATTTATTACTGATGGTGTGGGGTTAATTAAATATTCTCATAATTCAGTGATTTATGCCTTAAAAAAGAATATTACTCCTATGAGAGATATTAAATTACGACAACTGTGTAAAACTATTAATGAGAAAAGAAGACATCTTCCTTTTACTGAAAGATATGTAGTTGAACATTTGAAATATTCCAAGTTGGATTTTCTTAATTTGAAACGATCTGGGAATATTATGGAATATCCTATTTTATTAGAAGTTCCTAGATCGAAGATTGCACAATCTGAAGATGTTATTTATGTGGATGAAAAGGAAGTTATTATTACCACGAAACCGTAAAGTTTACATATGACCCAAACATTACTTATACTATGATTACTCGCTTCCAAAGGATTACTATTGTACGCATTCGTAGTCCAGAGAAAGCTTTGAACCCTGAAATACAATGGCTCTCTGAATCTTTAGGATTATTTTCTGAGAGAGATAAAGATAAATCCTGTTTTCGTTTATTCTTGGCCATATTACAATCCAAGAAAGCTTTATCTTCTGATGAATTGGCATATAAACTAGATTTGAGTAGAGCTACAGTTATTCATCATCTTTCAAAATTAATTGCTTCCGGACTTGTTGTTATCGAAAATGATAAATATGTTCTTAGAGCGAAAAACTTAGAACAAACATTGAAAAAAATGAAACAAGATGTGCTTTCTGCATATGAAGAAATGGAAGAGAAAGCAAAAGAAATAGATAAAAAATTAAATTTGTAAAAAAAATTAAGAAGAACCTTTTCTATATATTAAATCTTCATCCACTCGTTTAAATACATGTATTTCATTATCTGTAAACCAGATTTTGATTTCTCGTTTTGCTTCTTCTATTGTTCCTGAAGCATGTATTAAATTTTGTACAGGCCTTTCTGAAGCATCAGCAAGCATATATGAATCTACTGCATAATCACCGCGGATTGTTCCAGGAGTTGCTTCTTGAGGACTGGTTCCACCACAAAGCATACGAATTTTTGCTACTGCACTATGCCCTTCAATAACAAGAACTACAGAAGGACTCATAGTAATATAGTTCATAAGCATTTGACGAACCCATTGACCTTGCTCAAGAGCTGTACGAGAAAGTTTTATTCCTTTCTTCTCTGCTGATTTTAAGGTTTTTTCTCCAACACTTATCAACCATTCTTGATCGTCTGCATAATGTTCACCAGCTTGTTCTTTACTTGCATACACCATTTTCATAGCGACAACTTTTAAGGTTGTTTTTTCTATTCTTTGAATAATTTCACCGACTAAACCACGTTGGACTGTATCAGGTTTTAAGATCACTAATGTTCTTTCAATCATTTTTTATTTCTCCTTAAGTAAAAGAAAAATCTCGATTTATTTAAATATATTGTTATAAGTCATCACCAGGAATAAAAGTTTGAGAAGCTGCTCGTTGTGAAAGCCCTTTTAGATCACTATTTAAACTGTTCCAGGATGATTGTAATCCAATACGATCTATAACAATTGTTAAAAGATAAGTATTATTAGCAGCTTCACCTACACCTCTATCTGCAAAAATTGCTCGTCTTGAAGTCATAAATTCTTCTATGAATGGAGTACTCTTACAACCACCAAATATGTAAGTCGTATATGCAGATTCATATTCACTTGCTTCTTTAAACAAAGTTTCCATGTCACCAGTGTGCCCTCGTAAAGTAATCAGTTGATAACCTCCAGAAACAGAAGGAATATTTTGTCCATAGCTAATGATAGTAACTTTAACTCTATGGATATTTCCTCTGCCATCCTTAACTGGCCAATCATCAATAACTGAAGCATTTCCACTTTTTGTTATGTGAAACTGTGCAGATGACTTCCTCCGAGAATTTCTTTCTTTTAATGTTTGTAAGACCCCTGTTTTTTCAGAATCATTTGCACAAAGAATAAGGACATTTTGTATATTTCTAAAATGAGAGATATCTTCCAATTGTGGAAGGATTATACTTTCTTGTACCGTTGTTTGAGGTCTTGAAGAGATTGGTTGTTCTGGATCATTACAAGCGACAAGGCCAAATAATGCTAAGGCTGCACAAAGCCTCATACTAGGTAAGATAGAAAATACTGGCCTGCCAAATGTGAACCAAGAACCTTCTTGAAATGGTTTAAGTCCATTTTGTAATGATTTCCATGCTTCAAGATCTTCTTTTTGCAAGGCTCTTTGCAGAACAATTTGAAAATTTAAAGATTCTACAGATTCCTTATTCAATGCTTGGCGTATTTTTTCTATAGCTTGTAATTCACGTGAGATATTTCTAGATTTTGTTTGAATCTCAAGTTCAATAATAGTCTTATATTCCTGTACATCAGCTATAATTTCTAGGAGTTTTGTTTCTAGGTTTTGATATTGTGCATCAAAAGTACTTACTTTTCTTACTGTATATAATTTATTGAATAAAGCAATAAGATTTTTTAGCTGGGTTATATAAAAATCAAGCTCTGCTTTTTCTTCAGCAAGAAGAGAAAATATTGTTTGTTTAGAAACAGAAGCTTTTTTTGCTTGTAAATTGTTTAAATGTTTGATAGAAGCAGTAATAGCACGAAGAATTTCTATATTTTTTGTTGTAACATATCCCTCTAAATCCATAATAAATTATAGAATCAAAGAATTTAAAAAGATATCTAAAAAAAGAATTATTTTTTGCTCTTATCCCTACCAGCAGAAGTGACCCATTTCATATTTTGAGGCTTTCTATGCAACTTTAATGTATGGATTTCACATTTTCTAGAACAGAAGTTTGCAATTTTTCCTGTTTTGTAAACAAAGATCATTCCTGTTCCTATAGATATCTCTTTTGAACAAAAACTACATTTTATCATTATCGTTTCCCCTTATTGAGTTTTCTTGCTTCAATTTCTGTTTCTCTTAACATAAGGATGTCTTTCAAACGAACAGGACCCTTAACATTTCTGCTGAGGATTTTATTTACATCTCTTCCATCTAGAATCTTACAGCGTACTTGGATAATTTCCCCGCGTGTTCCAGTTCTACCAATAATTTCCTCTACACGAGCTGGAACTGCTTCAGAGAAAATAGAAGCTCTAGGCTTGTCTGTTGGATTTACTGCAGGAGTTTGTGCAACTACTGGTCTCCCATCAGCTTGAGCTGTTTTTTTCTCTTCTTTTCCTTCTTTTTTAATTGCTGCCATTTTCGTTTAGATAATCTGAAATTTGTTTAATTATATTTCTTGCTTCACCTTCTTGTACAATTGCAATTGCACTTGCACCAATTGGCATACCTGCTGCTGTTCCTAACTCAACTTTGCTTGGTACAGTAACCATTGCAACTTTTTTCTCTTTACAAAGAGGACCAAGATGCATAATTATTTCTGCAGGAATAGTATCTTTTGCGACCACTACAAGTTTTGCAAGACCTTTCTCAACTGTCTTTGTTACTTCGTTTGTTCCGCGTTTAAGTTTCCCAGAAGTCTTTGCTATTTCAACTGCTTCATAGGCCTTCTCAGCTAATTGTTTTTCATCCATGATATAAACCTCCAACCTGTCATTGGTTTCATGACTGGATAAAAAAGAGGCTGTTTATAAAGGTTTCCTTAGGAGGTGTGTTACTTTACTCTAGTAGTTAAGTTTATTAATGAGTTTTGAACTGAGAGGAGTATGAAAAAGAGTCAAGAACTGGAGAATCTTTGGGAAGCAATTCAAGATGAAAGAGTTGCCCCTGCAGATTTGAAAAGAACAGGGTATTTAGCATTACAACAAGGAGATTTTTATATCGCTCGTAAGGTATTTACAATATTAGGTGATTCAGAAAAACTACAAGTATGTGCAGAACAAGCACTTGCTTCTTCTAGAGATTGGGCTTGGGATGCAGCACTTGCCTTTCAAACTCTTGAAAATAGAGATGGTCTTTTTCGAGCACTTCTTCAACAAGAGAAGAGACATTCTACTCACAACGAAAAGATTGCTCAAATGTATATTGGAAAGAAAACAGAAGAGTGTTTTAGGCAGGATTTTCGTACATGGAATAGGAAGAAAGGTTTTCGACAGGAACGTTCTGTTAATCCTCATGAACTTATCATGGCTCATGCACTTGCTGGAAAGTATGATGTAGGCATTGGTATTGCGAAAGCTGGTCTTGCCTTTGCGTATCTTTCTTCTTTACTGGGTCTTGAAACGTACGTTGCTGATTGCCATAGAAAAGGTAGAAAGAATACTTCCTTTGCATGGAAAGATGAGGTTCACATCAAAGAAGGTTCACGAGTTCTTGTGCTTGATATTGATGTGGTGAGTGGAAGGACTTCAGAAAGAGTGCTTCAAGAGATTCTAAAATACCAGCCCAGAGAAGTAGATCTTGCACTTACTCTTGATCCTAAACAAGGACCTTATACTCTTGGTAGCATTGTTGAAAACATCCCTCAAGGTTATGAAAAGGTGTATTTTCCTAAGGATTTTTCTTGCAATCATTTTCCTCAAGCAGTACAAAGACTTGAAAATGCATTGGAAAAATAGTCCGAAGGATTTCCGGAAAATCAGGAAGATTTCTTGCACAATGCTAGAAATATAAAGTTAAAATAAAAAATTAAAGCTTTTTTTTAGCTTTAGATTTTGCCTTTACTGACTTATTTATTGTTTTTTTAATAACTTTTTCTGCTTTTCGTGCTTCAGCTTCAAGTTTCTTTAACTCACGTTCCAGCATTTGCAGACTCTTTCGTGAAATCACTAGAGCTTCTTTTCCAGCAAGATGAGCACTAGCTACAAGCTTTTCTCTGGGATGATTAAGAATCTTTTTGTTTTGCTCACCTTTTCTCACAAGTCTTCTTCCAAGGCTATGTGCTTTCTCTCTCACTGTTACTGCAAGCCCAAGACCAGCAAGGCCTAGTTCTCTTATTTTTTCTTTCATTCTTGTTCACCTCTTCTTTTTTCTCGAATTATAGACACTGTCAAAATTAATGACAGCATTAATATCATTATGCTTGTTACCCATGCATAGATGGGAAGACCAAATAGTTTTGGGCTCATATCCGCAACAATCAAAAGGCCTGTTGTTATAAATAGACCACCAATGATAATCCCAAATGTCAAACGATTGCTGGAACGATCAAGTTCAACAGTCAAATCATTGAGCTCTTTATGATCAATTTCAACTTTAACTTTAGTTCCAGTTTTTAATAGATGCACAAGAGTTCTTAAATCTTGCGGAAATTTTCTAAAAGTAGTAGCAAATTCAAATGCACCCTTCTTTAAAGCATGATAAATATTTTTTGGATTCTTCTCTTCTTTTATTAGGTGTTCTACTTGAGGTTTACAAATTTCAATAAAATTTGCTTCAGGGTATAATTGTTTTGCAAAACCTTCTATTGTAACAACTGCTTTTACCAAGAGAACGAAGTTATGCGGAAATTCAATATTATATTTTCTTCCTAAATCAAAAGTAGTCTCAAAGAAACGTTTCATATTGATTTGTTTTAAGGAAGAACCATGATATTCTGCCCATGCCTCAAAAAGGTCTTCTTTGAATTTTTGCTCATCAATATCTTCTACCATTCCTAAACCAAGAAAACTCTGGACAAGAAGATCAAGATCACCTTTGACTAGACCAACAAGCATGTATTCAATATTTTCTCTAAGATCAGGAGATAAACGGCCTACAATTCCAAAATCTAGAAAAGCTATTTTTCCATTCTTCATTAAAAAGATATTTCCTGGATGAGGATCAGCATGGAAGATATGCATATCAAATATTTGTTCTATAAAACTTTTGTATACTACAAGGGTAATTTTCTTTTTTTCTTCTTTTGTTAGGGAATCTATTTCAGATATTTTTCTTCCATCAATAAACTCCATTACAATAATTTTATGAGTTGTATACTCCGAATAGACTTTAGGAATTTTTATTTTGGGGCTGTATTTGTATTTTTCATAAAATATTTCTATATTTTTTGCTTCTGCAAGATAATCTAATTCTTTTTCTGTGTATTTTTCAAATTCTTCAACAATCTTTTTAGGCTTAAAAGGTTTTAATTGAGGAAGATATTTTTCTGCTTCTTCAGCTATATACTTCAAAAGATCAATATCAGCTTCAAAAATTCTCTTAATATCTGGTCTTTGTATTTTTACTGCAACAAACTCACCAGACTTTAAGCGAGCTTTATGAACTTGACCAACAGATGCAGAAGCTAATGGTTTTTCTTCAAATTCTTTGAAAACATCTTTTAATGGTTTTTTATACTCTGATTCGAGAATGTTTTTTACTTGTGCAAAAGGAAATGGTTTTACAGAGTCTTGTAATTTTGCAAATTCATCACAATACTCTTGAGGAATAAGATCTGCACGCAAGGAAAGCATTTGGCCTACTTTAACAAGAGAACCACCTGCATTCTCCATGATTCTGCGTAGACGCACAGGAATATCAGTTGTAGATTTTTTTTGTTTTTCTAATGTGGCTTTATTGAGAAGAAGAGGAGTATGAAAATGAAGTTGTTCTACTATTTCTTCAAAACCTTCCTTCATCAACAGATTTACTATTTCTTTTAGTCGAGAAAATCTGCGTATTGCACTGATGAAAGCCATAGTCCATACTGAGCCAGGGAAGTTTAAAAATGTTTTTGTTTAGATAACTTAAGCAAGAGGCAAATAATTTCCCGCTACAAGGAGGCAAATTGCAAAAGACATTGTTATTATATATATAGTCTTATTCCAATTCCATACTTTTTTCCCATCTAGAAGCCAAATGGGGATTAAATTAAATACTGCCAACCAAGTATTAATAAAAAAACCAAATGCGAATAATGTGCCAAGAAAACCTTGATTTATTATTAATCCGAATGTCATGAAAATAAGAGCTAAACAAATATTTACTAAAGGGCCTGCTATAGAAATCTTTCCATTTCTTTCTTTACTGACACGACCAGCAATCATCACTGCACCAGGTGCTGCAAAAAGAAAGCCGAAAAAAGAAGTGATTATTGCTATAAGAAGCATCATATTATCGGAACGAAATTCTGCAAAACAACCATATCTTTGAGCAACAACTTTATGACCAAGTTCATGCAGGAGGAAACCAACTCCTACAGTCAATGCAGCGAGAAGAATACTCGTTAAAAAATTCGTATTGAGGCCTATGGCAGCAATACCTCCACTCAGAACAATGGCAAAAGCTATGGAAATTGCTATCCATGCTTTTGTTAGATCTCTTATTTCTATCTTTGAAAAAATAATTTTCATGTTGTTTCTGTGTTTCTCTTTCTATTTAAACTTTTTTCATTACTCATACCTCAATGCATCAATTGGTTTTAACTTTGAAGCTTGCCATGCAGGAAGAATACCGGCAATTATTCCTATTACAAATGCAAAAATTAAGCCAAAAAGCAAAACAAGAGATTCTATAGTAATGTTAATAGTAAATCCGGCATTCTGAGAAAATGGACCGATGGCTAATGCTAAACTTGCTCCAAGTAAAACACCAATAGCTCCGCCGACTAAACCTATCAATCCAGATTCAATGATAAAAATAGTGAGAATATCTTTATTTCTTGCACCTATTGCTTTCATAATGCCAATCTCTTTTGTTCTTTCTAAGACAGAGGTATACATAGAATTCATTATTCCAATGGCACCAACAATAAGGGATATTGCTGCAATACCGACTAAAACTATTTGCATGATTCCCAATACTTGGTTAATTTGTTCAAGGATTTGAGAAGCAGTCAAAACTTGAAAATTAGTATCATCCCTTTTTCTTTCTAATTCTTTTTCTATTTTCTCTTGAAGTTGAGGAATGTCTGCAGTATTCTTTACTTGTACTATGATAATATCAACACTTTCTTCTTCTTCAAATAATTCTCTAGCAGCATCTAGTGGAATAGATATTTGGTTATCATCTTGTGCATTTCCTAATTCTTCTAAAATTCCAACAACACGAAAGTCTTTATGACCTAATTCAATCTTATCTCCAACATTAATCTCTTTAGAAAACATTTCTGTTGCTACTCGTGAGCCTATGACTGCAACATATTTCTCATCATCTTGAATAATTCTTCCTTCTTCTATTTCAATATCTGTATCTTTGTAAAAATCTTCATAATACTTCGAAGGAATACCACCAATTAAAGTAAATGCTGTTTCATCTTTATAGACAACTTCTCCAGAACGAAAAATTCCTGGAATTACATAATCAAAACCAGAAATCTTTTCTATGGTTTCTACATCATCTATGGTTAAACCTTGTGATAAAGTCCCTGGACCTTGAAAACCTTTTGCTGAAATAATAATTCTATTTGCACCAAATGATTCAAATTTTTCTTCAATTGTGCCTTCTAAACTTCTAGAAAGGGTAATTAAAGATATTATTGCTGCGACGCCTATGACAATACCTATAACTGTCAACCAAGAACGTAATCTTCTATGGCGGATACTCTTTAATGCAAGCAAAAAATAATCAGTAAACATTTTCTTTCTTTCTCTTCCTTCTAAAGAAAACTAGGCATAGAACAATTATGAGTAAAAGGCTAAGAATCCAAGTAAAAGTATGATTCTCTTGAGACAAACCTAATTCTACTGCTTGTTCTTCCGTGTAGACTGTTAATGGTAGCTCTAGCTTTTCAGTAAAGATTTTATTGTTAGCATCCCTATATTCTATTTCTACTTCTAACTCTGTGCTTTTCTTTAATGGGATAATAGTGAACTCTTCTGTTTCAAAATCCCCAATATCAATATCACCAATATATGCTGAACTTGAAGAAAGAATTTCATAGTCAGAACTGTCTTTGAGATTCATTTGTAACAATTTTATTTGTGTTAATCCAGTATTAATTACTTTGATTATAACTTTACCTTGTTCATTTTGCATGAGAAGATCAGAACTTTCTGCGTAAACTTCTATACTGGCTTCTGTGCTAACTTCAATACTAACTAATGAACTTTTTGTGGTATTCTCATAACTTATTGTTACTGGAATCTTATAAGTTTTTGATTCTGCATCAACTAATGCTTGAAGTCGAAAAGAGACTGTTTCGTCTTCTTTTTCTTGAATCTCTTCTATAATCTGCTCACTTGAATATTCTATTGGAGCAAAAGGAAGCTCTGTTAGATCCAAGCTTACAATAATATTATTTATATCATCATCGCCTACGTTTTCTAGACGAATAGTTAATTCAACTTCTTCGCCAGGTTGAACTGTATCTGCAGAAAAAGAATCAATTGCAATTTGTGCAGAAACTGCATGCATACTCATAGCTAAGATAAAAAAAAGTATAATTAATTGTTTTAGTGTTTTCATTGTGCCTCCATAACTTTTCCATCTTTTAATGTAATTATTTTATTAGCCAATTTTGTAAGCTCATTATTATGTGTTACAAGAATTATTGTTTTACCTTTCTTGTTTAGTTCAACTAAGAGACCCATAATTTCATCACCTGTTTTTGTATCTAGGTTTCCTGTTGGCTCATCTGCAAGTATAATCTCTGGGTTATTGATAAGAGAACGAGCGATGGCAACACGTTGTCTCTGACCACCTGAAAGTTGATTTGGTAGATGATATATCCTATCAGCAAGACCTACTTGTTTAAGCAATTCTTTTGCTTTTTTTATGCGAATATGTCTAGGAATATTTTGGAAAGTCATAGGAAGAGCAACATTGTCTAAAGCATCTAAACTTGGGATGAGATTAAATGTTTGAAAAATGAAACCAATCTTCTTTCCACGAATTTGTGCTAAGTCACTTTCATGAAGATTTTGAATATTAATATTATTAAGGTAAATATTTCCCTTGCTTGCTGTATCAAGACATCCTACCAAGTTCATTGCAGTACTTTTTCCTGAACCTGAATGGCCAATGA
>CAYHUV010000026.1:0-10633 GCA_964359695.1 Candidatus Woesearchaeota archaeon | reverse complement strand
GAATCAAGATAATTTGCAATAGAGAGGAGTTTTTCACGTGGCATTCTAGTCCCACTTTCATAACAAGAAATAAGAGCTCTTGAACAGCCTATTTCCTGAGCAATGTCTTTTTGAAACATTTGATTTTCTGTCCTTTTTAGTTTGAATAAATTTCCACATTCTGGAATAAGCTCTGTGGTTTCAAACTGGGATGGCAAATTACTCAGCGAATCTAGTTTTGCATTAGATTTATTTGTATAAAGTCCTAGTTCTCTAAGTTTTTCAATTTTTGAATACCCATTAAGAAATATTCTATAGCTAATGCCAAAGTCGGTTTGTTTTTCTGTAAGTGTAGATAGTATCCCAAGCCTTAAAAGTAAATTTATGAGCCCTGTAGCCATAGCTTTACTAGAAGTTGGAATTTCAACAGTTCTCTTATCAAGATGAATGTGCGCTTCAGCTTCAATATAAGAAATAAGAAATTTTCGAATATGCTCATTACTACTTTGAAAAATAATATCTGGTATTTTTATTATTGCAGATTTTTTCCCAAAGGGGACTTCAAATCCTTTATATAATAAAAAAATGACTGCCCTATTATAGATTCTAGACCTAATGAGTTCTCGGGAGTCTACAAATGTTGAAGGTTGTATATTAAATAGTTTTTTACTTAAATAGATAAATCTTTGAATAATTATTGGGTTCTTATTGGTAACTTCAACAACACTCTTATTAAGATGACCTTCAGCTAGAACTAAACTCACATATTCAACAAGCTCTATTGAAAGCATGGGATAAGGAATTTCTTTCGAGCCATAATGATTTAAACCAAAAAATTGTAACTCGGCTTTTTCCCTAAATAGTAGGTAAAGCTCAAGGGGGATAGTTTGTTTTCTTCTCCAATCTGCAATAAAAGTGACATATGACTGCTTAATTGCTAAGGCTTTATGTGCCTGTACTAAGGTTCCATACTCCTTAATGAGATAATTTCTAAGCTTTTCAAAAGAGGGTCCAATTCTTATAAAGAATCTTTGGTCTTTAAGATAGTATAGAAGATCTGGAATTGGATTCTCATGGCAGGGTAGTTTCCTAGGGATTGCAATATAATCTTCAGGACTGAGATCTTCAGATTTTATCCATATTGGTTTACCATTTTTAATACTTAGTAATGGGTGTTCTGGTGTTGCTTTTACTTCTTGTCCGTTTTCTAGATGAATAGTGTACAAATATTCTGGAGCTTTAAGTTTGCAGATAGCATATGGTTTAGTCTTAATTAGTTGTAAACTTCTGTTATCCAAGGAAAAGATTTCTATGTCCGGATCGTAAATATACTTATCTGAGCCAATGATGTTCTCTTTTTCTTTTCTTAATTGAGTCTCATAAAGTTCTTGGATACTTTTTAAATCTCCATTTCCAAGGGGGATAAGTGTATCTCCTGTAACACATTTCCCAGAGCCATTCACACCAATGAAAACAATAACATAAGGTTTCTTTTCTTTAGCCTTCTGGACAAGATCAAATGTTGGAAAATCTAAGATTTCTGAGATACTCTCTCTAAGACTATCTTCGATAATTTTCTCTACTTGGGTTCTTTTCAAAGGAACATCAACAAGCTTTGCTTTAAGATCTTGTTTTATTTTTTCAATAACTTCAAAGGCAACATTATTCTCTAAAAGTTCAACTTCTAATTCCCAGAAAAGTTCATCAAATTGTGATCCAGAAATTTTCTTTGTCGTAACAACTTCAGCAAATTTAGCAAAGAAACCTTTCTTTTCCTCTTTTGGCTCTTCATTAACTTTAGTCTCTTCTATCTTTGGAGTTTGTTTTTTCTCTTCTTTTACATATTTTTCTTTTGAAACTTCTTTAGGAATAGCTTCAAGTTGTTTTTCTTCTTTTTTCTTCTCAGTCTTAACTTTCTTTTTTTTATCTTTCTTAATTGCTTCTTTCTTCTCTTCAGGAACTTCCTCTACAACTTTTTCTTCCTTAGTTTCTACTATTTCAGCTTCTTCATCAAATCTCTTCGTGATAGAAGAGATAGCACTTTTTACCTTATCCTTGAGGAATCCAAACATAATGATAAAATTAGAGCTATTCTATTTAAAGCTTACTTAATGCTTCAAGCACAGTAGTTGCATACGCACCCTTCTCTAAGTAAAAAGAAATTATTTGTTTCTTCTTTCCAGGATGTAATTCATCATCGGTAAAAGAGAGTGTTTTAAAATCCTGTACAGCAATAACTCGTTTTCTTTCTCCACCTTCAGAAGCGATTTCAGGAATACTTCGTACAAGGAAATCTTCTTTTCGAATTTCTTCTTCCTTTAGAACTGTTTCATAATCATTTTCTTCAGTAAGATACCCTATAATTGGTAATATTTTTTTCTGACTTCTTACAGCAATTCTATTCCAAAGATATGAACTATAAGAGTGAATATAAAATTTCAATCTGTCTTTTCCTAACTTCTTTAAAGCGCCAACATAGTCATTCTGTATAGCTTCAAGTTCTAGCTCTTTACATGCCTCTTTAAATTGTTTTTTCACCAACATTTTTCCAACTACAGCATTTTTTTCACTCAATCGTTGCTCTCCAAAATAATTAATTATCTCTTTCACAGCTTTCAGTTTATGATCTAAGTCTCTTATGATAATAATAAATGCATTTCCCTGTAAACTTCCTAAGAATATTCTTTGCTTTCCCGTACCAAGAAAAGTAAACTCCACATCTTTGATGCTAAAAGATATTTTTTTCTTCACAGAAATATATTGTGAAGTCACTGCTTGTTTATCTTTGAGTCCTGCATAGCCAACATCTTTTACATGCAATCTTTGTGCAATCTCTTTCACAAGGTCAAGAGTATTCCAATTCTTCTTCCTAACAAGATAATAGTTGTAAGGTCCTTGTTCTATATGAAGATCTAACACTTCTTTAACAACGAAATCCTCTGGCAATTCTTTGATTTTCATACTTCAACCGTGTACACAAAATAATCATCCCAAGGGTTTTCTAATTTCATCATCTTTTCTTTACTAAGTTTTTCAAAATATTCTCTAAATGGTCTCATAGAATTTCCATGTGCAGAGATTGCAACATTCCCTTTATATTTCTTTATAAATTTAAATAAACTTTTGATAAATTCTTCTACTCTTTTATCCACATCTTTAATACTCTCTCCTCCAGGTGGTCGTACATCATATGAACGATGCCAAAGATCATATTGTTTTTGTCCATATCCTTTAATGACTGTCCTATGAAATCGCCCTTTCAAATCACCATAATCCCTTTCTATCATTCGATCATCTTCAATAATGATCCTGCATTCTGGATGATATCGCAAGACAAACTTCAAAGTATCTTTAGACCTAGAGAGATGTGTTTGAAATGCATAATCTATTCTTGCTTTTTTCAATTTTTCTGCAATTTTTTTTGCATCTTTTATTCCTTGTTTTGTAAGATGAGAGTCTATGTCTCCAGTAAATCTTTCAGACCTATTATAATAAGTTTGTCCATGTCTAAAAAGATAGATTTTATAGTTCATAGTTTATTGAAAGGATAAAAAGTTTAAAAATCTATCCTAGAATCACAGAAATTCATTTAAACCCACTTCTTCTTTCAGCAAGGATGCCTGAAGTAATCATTACCTATGAAACTCTCTATGAAATTTTACGAAGAGAAAAATATCGTACAGAGTTGCAAAAAATTGATGAAACTTTTTATCAAGATGTGGTGAAATATCTACAAGAAAAGAAAGCAATTCTTGAATCTCAATCCAAAAAGGAGAGTATTTTCGCATCTACAGAAGTAGAAAAAACCCAAACGCAACTAAAAAATGTTCTCAAAATTCTCAAAGAGCTCTATGAAAAAAGAGAAAATAAAATCATCCAGTTCGCTCTCTTTTGTTCAAGGTCTAAGAATGCGCAAGATACTTCTACCATGCTTCCAGAGGAGTTTGCATTATATTCTCAATTAAAGGATACTTTAGATAATTCTCGATCTGATATCCTCAATAATCTCATACAAAATAAACTTCCTACAGTAAGTAGAATCGACCCGAAAGATTTAAAAGGAGAAGAGAAAACTGATAGCCTAGCAATCCATGTCTTAAAAGACATCCCAGAGTTTGTTGGCCCAGATTTAACTGTCTATGGACCTTATAAGATTGGCGAAAAACAAGAACTTCCCATAATGATTGCTGAGATGCTTATTAATACAGAGCAAGCAAAAAATGAAACTTCCTAAAAAAATCCGACATTATTGCAAAAAGTGTAAAAAGCATACAGAGATGACAGTTTCTGAAGCAAAGAAGAGAACAAGAAGTACTGCACATCCTATGTCTCGAGGATCCATGAGCAGACAGCGTGGACGTGGCCTTCGTCGTGGATATGGAAATTACAACAAATACTCAAAACCTGCAATCTCTAAATTTAAGAGAACAGGTGCAAAGATTTCAAAGAAAGTAGACCTTCGATTTAAATGCAGTGTCTGTAATAAGACTCTTGTACAAAGTGAAGGCTTTCGAACAAAAAAACTGGAGCTCGTATAAAATGATTCAAGAACCTAAAGGGAAGTTTGTAAAGATTCGCTGTAAATGTAAAAATGAGCAAGTAGTGTTTGGCAAAGCTGCTACAGAAATTCATTGCCTTGTATGTGGTGAGTTATTAGGAAAACCAAGAGGCGGAAAGACAAATTTCATTGTTCGTCCATTAGAAATTCTAAAGTAAACCTTTTTAAACCCTTATTTTATTTCCTTCACTATGTTTTACAAGAAAAAAGGTCTTCCTGAAGAAAATGCTATTGTTCTATGTACAGTAAAGAAAATTCTCTTCCATTCTATCTTTGTGGAGTTAGATGAGTATGAGTATCAAGAAGGAATGATTCATATTTCTGAGATTGCTCCTGGAAGAATTCGAAACATTCGTGATTATGTTACGGAAGCGAAAAAGCTTGTTGTTCAAGTGCTTCGCGTAGATAAAGAAAGAAAACAAGTAGACCTTTCCCTGAGGAGAGTTCCCCTTTCTCTAAAGAATAAGAAAAATGAAGAGTATAGACAAGAAGTGAAATCTGAAAAACTTCTAGAGTATATTGGTAAAGAATTAAAATTAGACCTAAAAGGGGTTTATTTAAAATTTGGATACAAACTTATTGATCATTTTGGTCTTCTAGGTATAGCATTTAACGATATATCTGTGCATGGTACTGAAGCAATAAAAGAACTCAACTTTCCACAAAAAGAAGCAGCAGTTTTAGTAAAAATTATTCAAGATAAAATTAAACCATTGGAAGTTTTAGTACATGAAACAATTTCCCTTCAAAGTTTTTCTAATAATGGTATAGAAGATATTAAGGCTGCACTTCAAGAAGGAGAGAAATATGCAAAGAAGAATGAGATTAAGATTAGTATTGTTTATATCTCTGCACCAAAATATAGAGTAGAAGTTTCTTCAAATGATTATAAGACAGGGGAAGATGAACTTGCTAATGTAAATAAAGTAATAGTAGAAGAAATAAAAAAAAGAAAAGGTCTCGTTGAGATTCAAAAGAAAAAATGAGTCTTTCAATTTTGTATTGTTTTGTGTGTAAAAAATATACCTTAAAAGAAATATGTTCTTGTGGAGAAAAAGCTCTCACAACAAAACCTGCAAAGTTTAGTCCTGAGGATAAATATGGGAGATATCGAAGAGAATTTAAGAGAGAGCATGCCAAAGATTTATAAATCGCTCTTAATTATTCAATACTAATGAAATTTGAAGTTGAATATCATACAAAACCCACACTAAAAACTCCTATTCTTATTGAAGGTCTTCCTGGTATTGGTAATGTAGGAAAAATTGCTATGGATTTTCTTGTAGAGAATGTCCAAGCAAAAAAGATAATAAGTATTTATTCTCATTATTTTCCACATTCAGTTTTTATTAACGAAAAGAATCTTATTGATGTCCCTATATTGAGTATATATCATGCAAATATTAACAAACAAGATTTCCTTTTTCTTGCTGGTGATGTCCAACCAATTGACGAACCATCTTGTTATGAATTTTGTGAATTGATAGCTGATATTTTATTACAATACAATGGCAAAGAAATTATTACATTAGGCGGGATAGGACTTCAAAAGATTCCTAAGAAACCTAAAGTATTCATTACAGGAACAAATAAGGCTTATGTAAAGACATTTCCACATGCAAGCGATAAAATCTATGGTGTAGTTGGTCCGATTATTGGTGTGACAGGTGTTCTCTTAGGTGTTGCACAACGAAAAAAGATCCTTGCAGCAGCATTACTTGCACAAACCTTTGCGCATCCAGCATATTTAGGGATTAAAGGTGCAAAAGAAACTCTTTATGTTATAAATGCAAAATTTAATATGAAATTAGATTTGGGAAAACTTTCTGAAGAAATAGACGAGATTGAAAAAGAAATTCTTTCCAGAAGCAAAAATGTTGGTGGCGAAATAGCAGGACAAAAACCTTCTGAACCTAATTATTTTGGGTAAAGTTTAAATATTCTTGTTTAATATCTAAGATTATAGGAAAGTTTACAGAGGAGATCGCTTATTTAAGAGAACAAAAAATACTTCTTAAACGGTCAGATCAGGATTTGAGAAGCAGAATTATGTCTGCAGTACAAACAGAAGTTATTCCCTGCTTGCAACACAAGAATATCCCTCTTTAGATTTTAAAACTTACGAGCCTGATCTTGCAGAGTCAGAAAGAGGCCTTAGTTTAAATTTTGAAATTGGTTCTAAAGATGAAGCTTTTTATCAAAAAGTAAATAATGATCTAAAGAATGTATATAAAGAAATAGAAGAGAAGTATGGAATACAAGTAAGTGGTTTCTGTGTCGTACTAAGATTTTCTTAAATTTATTCTACATAAATCTTCAAATTATCAATCTCAAAATCTGCTGTTGGTTGTAGGGTAATGGTATTCGCACCATCATCAACATAAGAAGTTATTTTCTTTTCATAACTATCACTTTCCGTATTAAAATTAAAGGAATACTCCTGTACTAAAACCGCTCCAGATTTCTCAGATTCAGCATCACTAAAACTCATCTTTAAGTATACATCTTTCTGACCTGAACTAATCTCATCATAAAGGTCTGAGTCAACATCAAAACCAAAGCTAGGATAATCTTTTTTGGTTGATTTAATTGCAACTTCCAATTCTTCAAGATTATAATCTCCATCACTTATTTCAAATTTCAAATTGTTACTTGTTTGCAGATAGTCTTCATCTAGACTTAATTCTCTCTCATTTAAGTAAGAACAGAAAATTCTATCGCTAAAGATTTCTCGACTATTCAAACTAATTGTAAGAATACCATCTTCATCTGCATTACAAGTAATAAAATAAGTGAGTGTAGCAGAACTTATTTCAGAAGGTTCTTCTACAGAAAAGGTTCGTGTTGCACTTGTATCAGCAATTGTATAATCCTGTAATAGTTGTATATCTTGCAAAAGATAATAATTAGGTGAGAAAATATTCCAAGCAATATTAGTAGATATTTTTAATACATTTTCTTCTTCTTTAATATTGTCTAATGGTAATTCTAAAGGGAGTTGATTACTTGTTAGTTCCCCTTCATAGACTATTGCTTCATTCAATTCGAGGGTTATATCCCCTTTAGATTCAGAAATAAGAAACAAGAGTTGTAAACCTTCTAAAGTTTCAAGGCTATCAACATCAAAAGTAATAGTTTTATAGTTATTTTGAAGAATATTTCGTGAAATTGACAACGAGGCTGCAAGAGATTTGCTATTTGATTCTGTAGTAGAATATAGTCTTATAGGCTCTAGCGATCTTGTTTGTGTAGAACTTTTACTGGAGCTCACTTTTCCAGGGCTTTCAGAAAGTAAAGTTTCAGCAGAACTACTTTCTTCATCATTAGTAGTGCCGCTTGTGCTTCCTTCACCAAGTAATTCGTTTCTATCTTCTTGTGGCAATAGTATAATATAACCTACCATTGCAACAGCAATCAAGAAGATCAAAACAGAGACTTCTACTGCCGATTGAGCTTTTTTCCCTCTCATATACATGAACAGATAACTTTATCTATATTTAAACTTTTTCAATTTATAAGATGAAAATTATATTTCAAGATTTACAAAAAGGAGAGTTGAAACTAGAGATTGCAAGCCTAGATGATCTCTGGTACATCTCTCAATGTATCGAACCTCAAGATCAAGTCCAAGGAAGGACTATGCGAAAGATAAAATTGGGAGACGATTCTGATAAAAATGTAAAAATTATAAAGAAACCTGTAACTTTAAAGATTTCTGTAGAAAAGGTGGAATTTCAAAAATTTTCAAACAATCTGCGTGTTTCTGGAAAAATAATTGAAGGCCCTGAAGATATTCCTCATGGTTCTTATCATACCATAGAAGTGGAAGAAGGTACAGTAATAAAGATAATAAAAAGATCCTGGCCAAAATACTTATTACAGAAGATAAAAGAAGCATGTGAAGATAAAGGAACAAAAATTCTTATTATTGCATTAGATCGTGATCAAGTAAGTTATGCTTTATTGACAGGATCTGGATATAAAATGTTAGCAGACATTGAAGGAGAAGTAGGGAAAAAAGGTTATGCAGATATTCAAGAGAAGGAGTTCTATACAGAAGTTGCAAAACATTTAGAAGAATATGTACAAAGGTATGAAGTATCCCAAATTATAATAGGCAGTCCAGCATTTTGGAAAGAAGAGTTATTAAGTATAATAAAAAAGAAATATCCTTCTTTAACTTCAAGGATAACTTTAGCAACTTGTAACACGACAGGTAAGAATGCAATTGAAGAAATTCTTAAAAGGGATGAAGTTAAAACGGTATTAAAAAATGATCGTACTACTCAAGAAACAGCTTTAGTAGAAGAGATACTTAAGGCAATAGCCAAAAATTCTCTCGTTACATATGGCTGGAAAGAGGTTCAACAAGCTGCCACAGCTCATGCAATAAAAATTCTTCTAATAAGTGAAGATTTTCTTCAAGAACAAAGACAAGAAGGAAATTTTGCTTTGCTTGATGTAATGATGCGTGAGGTTGAACGAAGTAATGGTGAGGTACATATCATTTCTACAGAACATGAAGCAGGAAAGAGATTGCATGGTCTTGGTGGTATTGCTGCAATTCTTCGTTATAATTTAAAATAATAATTTAGTCCCAAACTTCAATAATCGCGGCTCAGCAAGAAGGAGATCTAGTATAAACTTAGTAGGATAATCTCTGCTCTTTGTTTCTAAAACTTTTTTCAATTTATCTTTTGTAAACAACTGCACTAATTCATTATATTCCTCTTCAGAGAATCGATCCATTGTTTTTCGAATCAACAAACTTAAGTACAAATCTCTTCCAATTTCTTTCCTACAATTTTTTTGATAGTTTTTCATATCTCTTGCGAGTACTTGTGCTGCTTTCATTCCATGTACAATACCACCATATGATGTGGCTTTTACTTGTGTTGCTGCATCACCTAGGAGATAGACAAAATCCTTTTGGAGAATCTGTTTAGGATTATAAACTGGAATTGCACCTGGCTCCTTGCTTAACACTTTTGCTTTTGGGCATCGCCTCTCTACAAGCTTATTGAGATATTTATCTGGTTGATCATAAGAGACGATTCCAACACGAGCAACATTTTCATTTTCTGGAACAAGCCATCCAAAAAGACCAATGCCTAACCAGAATTCAACAAGTTTAGGATCACAGTCCACTTTGACAGTAACTTGATTTCCAGTCACAAATTTTCTATTACACCACATATCATTTGATTTTGCTACTCGAGAAAAAGGTCCATCTGCCCCAATAAGGATATCCGTTTCAATAAACTCTTCTCCTATTTTCATTTTCTTCCCTTTATTCTCCTGAAATCTTTTTCCTAAATAATATTTTGCTCCAGCTTTTTTTGCCATTTCTCCAAGATGTGTATCAAATTTTGTTCTATCGACGATAATATCCTCCTTTGCAAATTTCACATGTAAAGAATTTCCATTGGGAGAATAAATTTTTGCTTGGTTAATCTTGTTAGTAAGAAAACTTTTTTTCACAGGTATAATATTTTCAAGCTCAGGTGTAATGATTCCAGTACATTGAATAGGCACACCAATAACTTTGTGATCTTCAAATACTTGTACTTCTTTATTCTGTTTTGCAAGAAGGTATGCAAGGTAGTTTCCCGACGGGCCAGCACCAATAATTGAGATCATCATCTTACGACAGATTGTAACCTTAAATAGCTTATGGACTCATTTATTTTCATTTTTTTATCAAAAATTTTTCTTAAGAAAAATATTTTAAGTAAAATGTAAGAAAACATAAAAAAGAAAAGTATATAAATGAAGTATACCTATACAATTATATTAAAAAATAATGTTCAAAAAAAGAGGTGAATTAAAATGGCAGCAAAGAAAGCTAAAAAAAGAAGATAATCCGCTAGAATAGACGGAAATTTTTCTTTTTCTCTTATTTTTCAAAAACTTTTTAAATTCTTTTCATCATTCATTCTTTATGGTTCCAGAAATAATTTTTTTCATATTAACTTTAATCTTTCTTTCTCTTGCTTCAATATTTGATTTGAGAACAAGAGAAGTTCCAGATTATTTGAGTTATAGTTTTCTTCTTAGTATTCTTGGAGTAAGTCTCATATACAGTCTGTATAATTC
>CAYHUV010000025.1:0-10651 GCA_964359695.1 Candidatus Woesearchaeota archaeon | reverse complement strand
TTTCAAATGCCTATAAAGAAAATAATCCATCTCCTAATAAATGTTATGAAAATATAGAATGTACATATTTTCTAAGGATTAAGACAATATACTCAATGGTCTATAGTTTATTCAGGAGTTGATGCCAATGAAAAAACAAGATACTTTAATAGTTTCTCTCTTAAGAGAGAATAGCAGAATGAGTTTAACAGATATGAGTAGGATAACAAAGATTCCTGTCTCAACATTATATGATAAGATCAAAATCTACAATAAAGGTTTGATTATGAAACATACAACTTTAGTAGATTTCGCCCAATTGGGATTTTCTACACGTGCACGTGTATTATTAAAAGTTAAAAGGGCAGAATTGCAAGTAGTGCGAGATCATTTATTAAAAAGTTCTGCGTTGAATGAATTATACAAGGTAAATAATGGCTATGATTTCATGGCAGAATTTATTTTCAAAACAATGGCTGAGATGGAGAATTATCTTGACATATTAAGTGATAGTTTTGAATTGGAAAAAGAAGAAGTATTCTACATTATTGATGAGCTCAAACGAGAACAGTTTTTGAGTAAGGCACATACTTTACTTTTAGAGGAAGAAAAATGAATGCAGAAGTATTATAAATAAAGTATTTTCAAAAAAGTTATGTTTATACTACCTGCATTTGCAGCTACACATAAGGAGTTTTTAATATAATGACAGCTCAACCTTTTGCTCACAGAGCTCTATATACACAAGGAAGAGATATTAGTTCACTAGTACGAATTCTAAAAAATGAAGATAAAGTTAATCAGAAAGGATTATATGATTTAGATGGCTCTTTACATAGAGGAATTTTTCCACCTAAATTAAAAGGTATAAGTAACGCAGATCTCGCAGTCTATCTTTTTTTTCATATTCCTCTTTCACAAGGGTTTGATTTTTTACGTGATGGAATAAGAATTTATCAATATGAAAAAAGTAATATTAAAGAAAGAACAGAAGAAGAAAGAGAAGAGCATATTCCATATCTTGTAGAGACATTTAAAGCAGTTCTATTAGCTCTTCCAGAACAAAATGTAAGAGAAGGAATAGATTTTCTTCCTCGCTTGCGTTATCCTCATGCCAAAGAGGTGTTAGCAAAAATAGATGCAAGGGGAGCAATTATTTCTTGTGCATTTCAGCCTGTTGTTGAAAGTTATGGAGCCTGTTTTGGCATTTCAGAATGTTATGGGAATCCTCTTTTTATTCAGGATAAAAGGCAACATGGATCCATCTATGGTTCAAAAGACAAAGCACGTATTGTACGATTTCTTTCTGCAGATCGTTATATTGTTATCGGAGATACTGCTGATGATATAGGTTTAGCACATGCCGCAAAAGAAAAGAATCCAGAAAGTGTTGTAATAAGTATTCATAGAAGATCTGAAGCTCTTGATAATGAAGCTGACCTTATTATTTCTTCATGGAAGGATCTAGGACAGCTTTTAGAAAGTAATTAAAATTGACGTAAATCTTAACTTGTACAAAAATTTAAATATCAAGAGTGCTTTTATATTTAAAATGAAAAGAGTGTTGATCTTATGTTTTATCTTATTACTACAATTTGCTTCTGCACAAGTAGAAAATTATAATAATGTTAGTTCTTTAACAATGAATGTAGGTATTTCTTCAGATATTCAAAAAACAAAAGGAATCACACAAGAACTTTCTGCAGAACTGGAATTTTACCCAAGAGAATATGCTCAACAAACAATTATTTCGGAAGAATTTATTTCAGATCCAGAAGCAGAAGTAAGTATAACCGAAAATGGAATAAAATTTACTTGGGGTACTGATGCATCAAGCTATCATTTTGAAACAGATAGCACAGTATATGTAGAAAATAATCTTATAAAAATCTTTGATAAAATTTCCTATCCTTCATCTATTGATGAAGATGTCCGTATTTACACTTTAGAAACTGAAATTATAGATATTACCCCTGAAATGGATGCACTTGCAGAAGAACTACTTGCAGGAGAAGATGATCTTTATAAAGCAGTATTTATTCTTGCAAATTGGACGCAAAATAATGTAGAATATAACCTTTCTACATTAAATGTTCAAGCCAGTCAAAAATCTTCTTATGTCCTAGAAACAAGAGAAGGTGTATGTGATGAAATAACTAATTTATTCATCTCACTTGCACGAAGCAGGGGTATTCCAGCACGTTTTGCATCAGGAATGGTCTATTCAAATTTAAATTATCAATTTGGTGCACATGGTTGGGCGGAAGTTTATATTGATGGCCAATGGATTCCAGTGGATGTTACTTTTGGAACGATTGGTTGGATTGATCCTTCACATATAAAATTTAAAGATGAACTTGGCTCAAATGAAGCTTCAGTATCATATGAATGGGAGGGAAATGATGTAAATTTTAAGAGGGGTAAAGTTAATTTTTCTACGGTAATTGAAAAAATAGGTAAACCAATAGAAGATTATATCGATATAAAAGTGGAAACACTAAAAGAAAATGCTGGTCCAGTAAGCTATGTGCCAATACAAATAACCCTCTCTAATCCTAATGATTTCTATGTCCCTGTGCAATTATATTTAACAAAAGCACCAGAAGTTCTTGGAAAAAATACCAAAAATGTTTTTTTAAAACCTAAGGAAGAAAAATCCGTATTTTGGATTCTACAAATTCCTGAAGATATTGATCCTTTATATCTCTACACAACAATAATTCAAATACAAACCATGTATGGTGGAATTGCGGAGACTAATCTTGATTATGCTACAAGTTATGATATATATACATTGAATGAGGCAGAGAATATTATTTCTTCTTTAATTGTTGATGAAACAAAACCTTATTTGGATGATGTATCTTTAGAATGTTTGTTAGATAAAGAACAATATTATAACTCCGAAACTGCCATTCTAAGTTGTGATTTATCTGGAAAACTTAAAGAAGTTAATGCTTGTTTTTTAGAAGATTGTAAAACTGCTACAGAAAAAGTAGAATGGAACATTCCTCTAACAAACTATGAAAGCCAAAGATTGATGGTAAGTGCAGAAAGAGATGGAAAAGCACGTTATGATTATTTTGATTTAAATCTAGTCAAAATTCCAAATCTTCGTATTGATGAATTTAATCCTAAAGAAATAAATTTTGCTGATAAAGAAAAATTTACTTTCAAACTTGTAACAGATAGCCCTATTGAGGATGTTATTGTTAAAATCAATAATATAGCCAGTTTTTCTTTAACCTCTTTGGATGGAAACAAAAAAATAACTACAGAAATAGATGGAAAATCTTTTGCATCAGGAGAGGTGATTTTTACTTTAGAATATACAGATAGTTTAGGAACAAAATATACTGAAGAGCAAAGAGAAAGTATTATTGTTAATAATATTCCTTGGTGGTATAAAATCTGGTTTTCTTTTATTTCTTTTTTTGAATAGTCACCACCGTACATAAACACTTTTTGCCGTAACACCTGAGTAATGAATAACAAAAATGCTTATAAACCAAGAGAAATAGCCAGATTTTTAGAATGGAATTGTGGAAAATATTTGGAATAGTTATTGCATTGCTGGTTATTTTTGTATTAGGATATTATTTTCTTCAAGAAAGCCCGCAAAAATACTATCGTAGAGCACGTCAGGCACATAAAAAAGGAGAGTCTGCATATATCTCTGGAGATTTTGAGCTTGCAGAGTCTTTTTATACAAAAGCTGATGATCACAGGAAAAGAGCAAGGGAGTTAGAATAAAATGGAATGGTATGAAGAGCTTGATTTTGATGAGAATCCATTAAAGAAAGATACACGCTGCGTAGGTAATGAAGAAATTCTCAAGGAGGCATATTATGCAATAATGTCAGGAAATATGCTTGTACTTGAAGGAGCAGAAGGTACAGGAAAGACAAAAATACTTCGTGAAGTAATTAAAAAATTTGGTGGTTATGGTAGAATTGCATATGTTAATTGTGCTGAACTTGGAAAAGAATTGAATGTTGAAGATGTTCTCATTAAAAAAAATGGTATTTTAGGCTGGCTCTTTAAAAGATATCCAAAGAATATGGTTCTTCTTTTAGATAATGTTGAGCATATTAATTCAAGAAATATGGAGCGAATCAAATATTTTTTTGATAGCAATCATCTTCGTTCAGTAATTATTACAACAAAAGATTTTGAAAAGCTAAAGTTTACAGAAAGTATCAAGCAAAGAATTAGAAAAATAATTCAATTACATTCGCTTTCAGATTATGAAGCAGTGCAAGTATTCAGAGACAAACTTGGCGATGGTATTTTGAGTGATCGATCAATAAAAATTATCTATCAAACATCAAACAAGAACACACAAAAGTTTTTAAATAACTGTGAGCATGTTTGTAAAGTTTACGTCACAAATAAGAGTATTAGTGACGATGATATAAAGAGATTATTAGAGAGGGGTGTAAAATGAATACAGTATGGTTTAAAGAGTTAGGTTTTAACAACAATCCTTTTAGTATTAAGCCAGCAGCATTTCATGATCAAGTCGTAGGCTTTGATAAAATTGTAGATGAAATTTCTTATGGGATTCTCAATAATAAACTGCTTATCGTTGATGGGGATTATGGTAATGGAAAAAGTAGTATTCTAAAAAGACTTCTCAATGATTTTGGTGGAAAAAAACAAGTAATTTACTACAGCTGTAATCGCATGGATTCTCGCTTAAATGTAAAAATGCTTTTAAATGGCAGATATGGTTTTGTAGGTAAACTTTTTGATATTAAACCTAAAGAAATAATCATGCTTTTAGATGAAGCACAAGAATTAACAGCAAAAGACTATGAGCGTCTCTATTCCTATTATCAAGAAGGATACATTAAGGCAATAGTTCTTGTTGGTAAAGGCATAAAGAAAAATGAAATTGTTTCTAGTTTCAAAGCGCATATTGAAGAAGTTAGCATGCATAAAATGAATGAAGAGCTTGCTTTACAGGTAATTAAACGACGAGTTGGGGAATTGCCTCTCTTACCTGATCCAATTGTTCGAAAGATCTATCAAAGATCTGATAATAATGTTCGTCTTATGTTAAAGATATGTGAGGAAGTTTGTAAAAAAGCAATAGAATCAGGTAGAAAAAGGGTTACAGAAGATTTCTTGAAACAATTTTTTCAGGAGAGAGATAATCCTATAGAGAAAAAGGCAGAAGAAAAAGAAGTAATTAAGACTGAAGTGAAAAAAGAAGAAGTAAAAGAAGTAGAAAAGAAATCAACAAAAACTGTAATTATAGATCATCGAAAAGAAAAGAATGAAGAAGTAAAAGAAGCAGTTAAAACTGAAGAAAAAAAAACTGAGGATGTAATTTCTGAGGGTAAGAAGGGTCGTCCTAAAGTTTACAGGCCTGATGATTATAAAATGATGAAAGGTTCTGCAGAAGAACTTTTGAATAAACCAACGGATGAGATCTTTGGTGATGACAGGTATTATTAATTCTTTTTTATTTTAAACTCTTTTCTAAATTAATCATTTTAATCTTTGTTTTTCTTCCTTTTATGATAGACTCTCTCATGAACAACCAAAACGTATATAAAGCCCCAAAATTTTCACTTTCCTATCAAATGGCAACAATGTATGATGTTAAACCTTCGGAGCTTGTTTCTCAGGCTGCAGAAGAATTGAAAAAAACTAAAGCAGTTAAGCTTCCAGATTGGGCAAAAGTAGTTAAGACTGGAGCAGGTCAAGAACGTCCTCCTGTAGGAAAAGATTGGTGGTATATGCGAGCAGCATCTATCCTAAGAAAAGTTTCCATGAAAGGGCCTATCGGTGTTTCAAAATTAAGAAATATGTATGGAACCAAAAAAAATAGAGGTGTAAAACCTGAGCATTTTTGTAAAGGTTCTGGAAAAATTGTCAGAGTCATCCTACAACAATTGGAGGCAGAAGGCTTTGTAAAGAAAGTCGAGAAGGATATACATAAAGGAAAAATTATTACTCCTAAAGGCCAATCATTTTTAGACAAAGCGGTAAAAAAACATGGATCTGGAGGAATTAAAAAAACAGAAGCTTGAGCAACTCCAACGAGAGCTCATGCAAAAACAGATGCAAGAGCAACTCGAAATACAAGAGCAACTTGAGCAACTTGAAGCCGTAGCAAAACCTTTTCTTTCCACAGAAGCGCTTGCGCGTTATGGAAATTTGAAGGCAGTGCATACGGAAAAAGCCATTCAGTCAATTGTTGTGATTGCACAACTAATACAACAAAAAAAAATAAAAGAAAAAATAACTGATGATCAATACAAAAATCTCTTACTGAGATTAACTCCGGAAAAAAAAGAATTTAGGATAACAAAAAAATGAGTAAATTTTTACATTTAGCAAAAAAATTGCGTCTTGCAAAGAAAGCATCGCAAACAAGATGGGCACCTTTTTGGGCAATACCAAAAGCTTTTGGAAAGGGTAGAAGGGTACATCCAGGAAGATTAACAGTAATAAAAAGGAATTGGAGAAGAGTAAAAACTAAAGTATAAAATGGAAAGAACATATATTATCCCATTACGAAAAGAATACCAGAAAGCTCCTTTGTATAAAAGAACAAAGAAAGCAGTAGCTGCAACAAAAGCATTCTTACAAAAACATATGAAAACTACAAATGTTAAATTAGGAAGACATTTGAATATGAAACTCTGGGCTCAAGGCTATAGACATCCTCCTCACAAAGTAGAAGTTTCTGTTGAATTAATTAAAGACAAAGAAGGAGATTATGTTTATGCAGAATTAGTAGGTGTAAAGAAAGAAACTTTAAAGAAAGAGAAAGTAGAGAAGAAAACTGGTATTGCAGGAAAACTTGATGATTTCCGTGGCAAAGATTCAGAACAAGCAGTTCATAAAGCAGAAGAAATAAAGGCAGAAGAGAAAGCAATCAAAGAATTGAAAAATCCTAAAGAACAATCACAGAATAAAGTTGGAGCGGAAAAAATGGATAAAGAGAAAAGTATGAAAGATCGTACAAAGAATGTGTTTTCTGATTCTAATAAACAACAACGTTCTAAAAAATAGAATGAATTCTCTATAGTTTTAGAAGTTGTAAAAGACTTCCTATAAATAAGCTTTTAAACAGGTTATTATTCTAAAATAGCTATGGAATTCCCATTTGAAAGAAGGAAATATGAAATTGTAAAACGTGTTGAAGAGAAAACCAATGTAATGTGGGGAAAAGATCCTAAAGAGAGATCTATGAAAGAACTATTAGACTATGGAATTATAGTTCTAAATAAACCACAGGGTCCAACATCTCATCAAGCGGTAGACACAGTAAAAAAGATTCTCAATCTGGAAAAAGCTGGTCATAGTGGGACTCTAGAGTAATTCAAAAGAATCATCAGAGAAATCCCAACGTGACCGGCGTCCTAGTCATTGCTCTCGCAAAAGCAACCAGAGTGGTAGAAGTGCTTCTACATGGTGGAAAAGAATACATTTGTTTGATGCACCTTCATGCACCTATAGAAGAAGACCTGATAAGAAAAACTTTCAAAGACTATATTGGAAAAATAGAACAAATGCCTCCAAAAAAATCTGCAGTCAAAAGACAACTCAGAACAAGAGAAATTTATTATCTTGAAATTCTAGAAATTGAAGGTCAAGATATCCTTTTCAAAGTAGGCTGTGAAGCGGGCACCTACATTCGTACGCTCTGTGTTCAACTGGGTAAAAGGCTCAACTGTAAAGCACACATGCAAGAGCTCGTTCGTTCAAAGGTATGTTATTTTAATGATACCCAGTGGCATTCTTTACATGATCTCAAAGATGCCTATGAAGATTACAAAGAAGGAAAAGAACAGGCTTTAAGAAAAATTATTCTTCCATTTGAAACAGCAGTTACACACCTTCCAAAAATATGGGTTTCTGATTTTGCAATAGATTCTATTGCTCATGGTGCTTTTCTTTCTGTTCCTGGAATAGTTAAACTGGAAAGTGATATTGAACTTGGAGATACAGTAGCATTACTCTCATTAAAAGGAGAGCTTGTTGCAATTGGTCAAGCAAAAATGAATGCACAAAATATGTGGAAGCAAGAAAAAGGTGTAGCTGTAGGAGAGAGTAAAGTGTTTATGGAACCAGGAGTCTATCCGAAATATAAAAAGATGGAAAAAGAATGAGCCTCTTTATACAAATACAACAGTGCCTAGAGAGTACAGAGCGAGCAGAAGAAACTATTAGAAATACATCTGTTTTAAAATATCAATGGAGTAATAAGGAAAAAAAAGAAATAATCTATTTCTGGATAAAAGATCTATTTTCTCTTATCAAGAAAGATCCTCTGAAGATAGGACAAAGAGAGCCTTTGTTATTTGTACTTGCTGATAAAATAGGTTTAGATAACAAATCTTTTCTTCTAAATTTTTTAAGAAATCTCAAAGACTATCAAGAACATCCTCTTCTCAAAGATTGGAAATTTTCAAATAAGATAAAGGAAGAAGAAAAGAAAGTCATGATAGAAAGCATCATTCCTGCTCTCCTAAATTGGTAAAGATTGTCTCAGTATTTTTTTGAAGATGCAAGAGAAAATCTCTCGCTTATAGAAGTGAGACCTCAAAAAAAAACCTTATATTTTATGATAAAAGAATTTCACCCTAGAAAAATAGATGCAAAGCACCCTTGGAATGCAATACAATTAACTTCACTCAAAGAGCTCTCTTCTGAAGCAATGTTTGCAAAAAACTCCGAAGATCCTCTGTCTGGATCTCGTTTTTTTCTCGCAGAAGATGATAATGGTCCAGCAACAGGGGTACATATTTTCACTGGGCATCATAGAGTGTATGAGTTCTACAGAAGATACATTAATGAATACTTAGAACAAACATGTATTGAAGGGCACTGTAATGGAGATATTCTACTTCTTTTTCTGGAAAAGACCTGATTTATGAATTGCAAGAAGATCTGAGTCAAGCCAGCCATCTTGAGGATATTCATGTGAGAAAGAAGAGGGAAAAGGTATATCTGTTTTCTCAAGAGCTTTTTTTACATACCTAAAACAAGAGTGATGAGGATAATACCCATTTGATCTATTATTTAATTCTCTTATATGCCACAAGCCATCTTGTTGTTTCTCAAGGTATGCTTCCCCTGCAGCAAGAACATCTTCTCCTGAAGCAACTTGAACATGTTCATGTAATTCTCCACCCAATAAAAAATCTTCTTCTGTATTCACAATATATGTTTGTGGTTTCTCAAAATGGTTTTTGCTCCATTGAAATTCTTCCTCAAGAATGGCATCAAGTGACTGAAGATCATCTTGACTTTGAATCTTCTTCCCAGAATATTGCTTGGCATTTTCTCTATCTTCCTCATTTCCCATATATTCATACATAAATCCTAAGCGAGGATATCTTTTACACACACGCAAAACACTTGATGCTAAAGACTCCAAACCTTTTAATTCAGTTGCTCTTTGAACAAGTTCTAATGCCCGAGGATCTTTGTTTGCTCGAAAAGAGAAAAGTATACTTTTCTGAAGCTCAAGATTTTCTTCTTGAGGAAAATTTTCTTTTGCCCAGAAAAAATAATTTGCAAGAAAGAAATAAGCTCTACTATTCCTATTTATTCCCAAAGAAATCAATGCATCTCTTCTGACAATCTGTTCTTGATCAAAAGTCAGTGGGTAAAGAAGAGAAAAAATATCTCTGCCTTTACAGTATGCTAAACCTAAAAGTGCTTGAGATCTCTTATAATGATCTGTATCTGCGAGTTGCTCCACATACACCTGCTTGGGAATGATATGCATGTGTTATTTCTCTTAAGGAGTAATTTATAAACCTTCCGTTACACACGACTTTACATGAAAATGAGTAAAATTAATATATCTTATTCCAGAATGCAAAGTTTAAGTCTGGAACAAAGATTCTCATCCAGCAGATTCTATAAAATAATTTCCTTCTTTCTTTCAGAGGAATTATAAAATAGGCATTGAAGGGTATATTCTAAAAAAGCTCTTTCTTTTTCAGAAAGAGGCTTAAATGTATCAAGAGCAGCTTGAAGTTTTCCTCTATCATCTTGTTCTCCTAGAATAACCTCCATAGTAAGTATGAATGGGCTAGATCTATAGTCAGGATGTCCAAGCCAAGAATATTTCTCTGGAACATGTGCAAGTTCTCCCTTAAGAAAGGGATATGTGCGATCAAAATTCAAAGATGCAAGAGTCACTAAAGCATTGTGTTGTAAAGATCCAGAAAGCTCTCCTTCAACAAGAGAATATGCATCAGAAGTTTTATCCCTACGAATAGAGCTCATAGCGCTTCTTTTATATTCAAGATCTTCTCCTTTAAAAATATCTTCTAAGGACATTTAATACCTTCCCTCTTCATAAAAAAGAACATTCTTTTGAGCCATACTTTACGACTTTAAAGAAACAAGATATAAACCTTTCGATACGAAAAGTTATAATACTTTGAGCATATACTTAAAAAATGAATAGACGCGTACACATAGTCATCAAAGGAAAAGTGCAAGGAGTATTCTTTCGTGCAGCAATAGAAGAAAAAGCAAAAGAATTGCATATTACAGGCTGGGTGAAAAACACTGGTGATGATGTTGAAGCACTTCTAGAAGGCAAAGATGATATGATCAAAGAAATGTTAGAATTCTGTATTCTTGGTCCAAAAGCTGCGAAGGTCACTGGTATGGATATTGATGAACTTCCCTA
>CAYHUV010000024.1:3161-10736 GCA_964359695.1 Candidatus Woesearchaeota archaeon | reverse complement strand
TTTGTTTTAGAAAATGAATTGCTGCGTCTTAATGTCAAAATATCCTGCGGCATTGACGAGACTATCAAGTAACTCTTTTGCTGGTGCTTTCTTTTCAAATCTTTTGTTAAAGGTTGCTCCTAGAAAATTAAAGCTTATATGATCCTTACCATTGGATTCGAGTAGTATATCTTTTTCTTGTGCTCTAATTTGGTATTCCAGAAGTTTATCTACTGTCAGTGTTGTAAGATCCCTTCTGGGAATAGGTTTATTTCCTTGATATACAGCTACTCTTGTATTTGGACAATAGAATTCTTCCATTTAATTTTTTCCTGGTTTTTGCCAAGTATAAGATCTCAATTTTGCAGAATTTCCATAGCCACAACTAGAACAGACACCATCAATTTTGTGATAGGAAGATTTTCCACATCTTCGACAGGGGATATGAATGTCCTTTTTGGACTTAATCCCCATACTTGATTGGCCTTTTGTCATGGTTTTATGCAGGTGATATTAGGATAATTGTATCACCACGAATGAATGCTTTTCCAAGCTTTCTTTTCATTGCTCCATTTTCCCATTCTTCTGCGTCATCAAGAACTGTATTAATGTGAATGTCAAATGCTTTTAACTTCCCTATTAATTGTACTTTGTTTTTTAATTCGACTACAACACGATGACCTCGTGCTTCATTTAATGCGTCCAATGGACGATCTGTTTCCATATTCTTTGCCTCCAAATAAAATAAAATTGGTATGACAAAACGTCAAACACTATTTAAAGCTTTCTTTTGTGTGTTTTTTTAATTGCCTATAAAAGCAAATCTATTTAAATTAAGGGTTTTTTCAAAGACTTATGGCATTAACATCACATAGATCAAAAAGAAAAATTACTGGGGGACGTTATCAAAAATCTAGAAAGAAGAGAGTTTTTGAATTACGAAGTCCTGCTATTCTTACTAAATTAGCTGAAAAAAAGACTAAAACTGTTCGTGGAATTGGTGGAAATATTAAGCAGAAAATTTTGAGTACAAATATTATTCATGTTTTTGATCCTAAAACAAAAAAATATTCTCATGAAACTATTAAAACAATTGTAGAAAATGCTGCAAATAGGCATTTTGTGAGAAGAAATATTATGACTAAAGGGGCTCTTGTTGAAACTGCTAAAGGCAAAGTAAAAATTACTTCTAGACCTGGCCAAGTAGGTGTTTTACAGGGTATTTTTGTTAAGTAAATTATCCTCGATAAAATTCCATAGAATAGAAAAGTTTATAAATAACCTCTTCCTCTCCTATTTAAAGGTTTTTATTTCCTATGGCAACAGCAATTAAAAAATGTCCTGAATGTGGTGGGTTACAACTTACACATAATAAGGACAAAGGAGAAGTTATTTGTCGAAGTTGTGGGCTAGTTATTGAAGATAAAATGATTGACTTTGGCCAGGAATGGCGAGAGTTTGATTCTGATGATTCTGATAAGCGAAGACGTACAGGTGCTCCTATGACCTATTCAGTGGATTATGCTGAACCAATTATTATTCGATCACAAGGAGAAATACAAATCCTTCCTATTGGAAAATTTGTAGATAACATTCTTGCTGAAAATATGACTTATGTTAAGAAAGATGATACCATTGAATATGTTCCTGTTATAGATACAGAGTGTGTGGCATTTGACAAAGATTACAAGGTTCATTTTAAAAAAATGAGTGAGGTTTCTCGTCATCCTGCTTTAGAAGTGTATGATATTCTTCTAGAAACTGGAAAGAGAGTAAAGGTTACTGGAAATCATAGTGTTTTTACTGTAAAAAATAATGAGGTTGTTCCTATACGAGTTGATCAATTGCAAAAAGGGAAATTTGTTGTTGCTCCTAAAAAAATTCCTCTTGTTGAGGAAGTAAAGGAAATTTCTCTTTTAGATGAGTTTACGATTTTATCAAGGAAGTATTCTTCTCTCTATTTACGAAATTTTTCTGATGAAAAGTTATTCTCTGAATTGAAAGAATTACAAGAGGAATATCCTATTTTGAAGGGGAAAATCAAAAATTGGAAAAGACATAATACCCTCCCACTTTGGACTCTTCATCTTTTAGCGGGGAAAATAAACATTTATAATTATGAGTTAAAAGATTGTAGTATAGGGATGTATAGTGGGAGATCAACTTTACCATTAAAACTCTCTCTTGATGTTTCTTTTATGCGTGCTCTAGGATTTTTTGTTGCTGAAGGGACTGCACGAAAAAATCATGTTATTTATTCTTTTGGTTCCCATGAGAAAGAGTTTATTAAAGAAATTTGTAATACCATTACTCAGAAATTTCATCTTACTTATAATCTTTTTGAAAAAGAAACTTCTGCAACTCAAGTGCAATTTAACAGTACTCTCTTAAGTATTTTATTTAAATCTGTTCTTAAAACTGGAAGTGTGGCAAGTGAAAAACGTGTTCCTTCTTTGATTTTTTCTGTTCCTCTTTCTTTGAAAAAAGCATTTATTACTTCTTATCTTCAAGGAGATGGGAGTATTGTTATTCAGAAGCATGAAGGTTTTAGACCAGATGTTTGTGTCTCTACTAATTCTGCTAGTTCTTCTTTAACTCAAGATTTCCTTCTTCTTTATTCCCAGTTAGGAATACATGCAAATTATCAAGAAGCTTTTATCTCAGGGCATGTTATAGATCAAACAGGACAGTTTGTTAAAGATAGTGTTTCTTATAGAGCACTTCTCAAAAATCCTGATTCTGTTTATGATTTGGGTTTCTTGAATGAAAAGCCTACAAAAGCTTTAGGTAAGGGCGCTATTGAGACTTTTGTTCCTGCCCCTCAAGAGTATAAAAAAGAGTGGAAATCCAGAAATAGGATTCGTATTGATAGAATTTTAGCACTCCAGATTGCAGAAAAATATGGTGATAAAAAATTAGCTAAACTTGCACAATCTTCTTTTCTCTTTTTACGAATACAATCCATTCAAAAGGTGCCTTCTACATCAGGTTATGCGTATGATTTTACTGTTCCTGGATATGAAAATTTTGTTGGAGGAAGAGGTGGAATATTTCTTCATAATACGAAATATGATAGAGGTTTAGGGACTGATGTAGGCCAAAAACAAGATATTTATAGGCTTTCTGGAAAAGGAAAAAATAAGTATTTCCGACTGAGAAAGTGGCAATATAGAATTTCTACTGCGATTGAAAGGAATCTTAAGTTAGCATTAGCTGAGTTAAAGCGAGTTGCTTCTTATCTCAAATTACCCAAATCTGTTGAAGAAGAATCTGCGCGAGTATATACACTTGCAGTACAAAGAGGATTAGTTCGAGGAAGATCTATGGAGTCTGTAGTTGCGGGAGCTTTATATGCTGCTTGTAGAAGACATGAAGTGCCTCGAACTTTAGATGAGCTTGCTGAAGCTTCTGGTATTGATAAAAAAGAAATTGGAAGAACCTATCGATTTGTGACCAGAGAATTAGGTATTCGTATTTTGCCTTCCAATCCAATTGATTACATTCCTAGATTTGCATCAGCTTTGCGTTTAAGCGCTGATACACAAAGTAAAGCTGTTGAGATTTTAGAGATGGCACAGAATTCTGAATTGACTTCTGGAAGAGGACCAACAGGAATTGCAGCTGCATCTTTATATGTTGCAGCATTGATCAATAATGAAAAGAGAACTCAGCGAGAGGTAGCAGACATAGCTGGTGTTACTGAAGTAACTATCAGAAATAGGTATAAAGAGCTTCTTAAAAAACTTAATCTTAAAGATAAAATTAAGAAATTGAATAAGGAAGAAGAATAAGGTTCTTGGATTTTTATGATACATTTACGATTTGATAGAAATAGAAAACAATATGTTGATGATGTAGGAAATAAGGCTATTGAATTTCATAATGTTTCTTTTATGGATTCTCAACGGCGTATAGATAAAAATTATTATGATTGTCCCTTAGAACAAAGGGTTGCTTTAGAAAAAGAAGTGATGAAAATATTAAAAGAATTATTTCCTAAAAATGGTTTACAACCTTCTGCTTATGCTCTTACAGATTTGGGCTATTTTTATACACTAGATTTTCTTTCAGCACCAAAAAATTTGTATGCTTCTCTGGTTGGAGCAAAAGAAGAAGCTGCAAAGTGAATATTTAAATAATAGCATTACTGCTTTACTTGTATGAAAAGTGGTGTGTTGTTTCTAATTTTATTTGTATTTAGCTTTAGTTTTGTGAGTGCAACTTGTATAAATTATTTTGATGAGGGGAATGATGCAGATACTTTTGGGTATGTTGATGTGAATGGTGTACTCTATGAAGATACATGCAGTTCTAATACTCAATTGAAATAATATTATTGTAGTGGAACTAATTCTGCAAGTGTGACACATACTTGCGGGGCATGTAATGATGGTATTTGTTATTCTTCAACTTGTAATACAGCAAATGAGTGTAGCCAGGTTTTTAGAAAATGGTGTGATGGAAGTTCTTGGTTAGAGAGCGGTTATTGTACAGACACAAATTTAGATTGTTATCTTATGGATTCTACTTGTGCTGCTGCTACTTGTACGAGTGGAGCATGTGATTCTAAAAATCATAAGTATTGTTCTAACAATGAATGGCTGAGTGCAGATTATTGTGATCAAACTCATTGTGGGGATGATAGAGCTTCTTTGGGATATTGTTTTTGTGCAGATACAGATGTGAGTACAGAAACAGATTGCACAGATGATATAGACGATGATTGTGATGGAAGTGTTGATTGTAATGATAGTGACTGTACTGGACAAAGTGGTTGTGAATGTGAAGAAGGTGATACGCAAACTTGCAGTAATGATATAGGTATATGCGAAAGTGGAACACAAACATGTAGTGGGGGAAGCTGGGAGGCTTGTTCAGGAGTAGAAGCTAGTGAAGAATTGTGTGATGGGGAAGATAATGATTGTGATGGAGAAGTTGATGAATCATGCATTTGCACTCAAGGAGATACGAGAGATTGTGGGCAAGATTTAGGAGTGTGTAAAGCAGGTGTGCAGGTTTGCCAAGAAGATGCTACATGGAGTTTATGTTTCGGTGCTTCTTATGCTGCGTCAGAAATAGAAGAATGCAATGGAATTGATGATGATTGTGATGGGAAAATTGATGAAGGATGCGGATGTGTTACAAATACTACTCAAATTTGTGGAAGTGAAGTAGGGGCATGTCAATTGGGATTACAATCATGTGCAAATGGGAGCTGGGAATTATGTACTGAGGATATAGAACCTTTTCCTGAAATTTGTGGAGATCTTTTGGACAATGATTGTGATAATCAGATAGATAACGAGGATGATACTTGTGCGGAGAGTAATATTACTCTTGATTTAAAGATTGGAGAAGAAGTAGAAAGAGAAATTTTAGCAGGAAGTGAATGTACACTTGATGCTGATTGTGATTCAGGAAGTTGTATGAGAGGAACTTGTGTAGAAACAATAGAAACAAATGTTGGCATGGGGGGTGAGACTGAAGAGGATACGAATAGTTCTTTATCAGCAAATGGTTTTAGTTCTGGTGATGAAGAAGAGACTAATATATTTGTTTTTTTAATACCTATTATTATTATTGTTCTTCTTGGAGGAGGATTTGCTGTTTGGTATATGCAGAAAAAAAAGAATGGAATAGTTGTTGAAAAGAAAAATGTTCCTGTTTCAGCAACAAATAGGTCTTCTTTTAGCTCTTTTCAAATCCCTACTTCTATTTTTCCAAGGAAAAAAAGTATTCTTGATAGAAAATTAGAGAAGTCTTTTAAAGAAAGTTCTAGTCTATTTAAGAAGTGAATGAGCATAATATTTAAAAAGGGCTTCTTGGTTTTAGCCGTTTATGAGGAGTGTTTGTGTTATTGGATTGGGATATGTCGGATTACCACTGGCATTACTTTCTGCTGAGAAAGGATATACTGTATATGGCTTAGAAAATCATCCTAGGAAAGCTGAAACGATTGTACATGCTCATAAAAATATTCTTGTGAATCATCCTGATGCTTTATCTGCTGATGTAATTATTATTGCTGTGCCAACTCCTGTTGATGAAAGTAAAAATCCAGATCTTACTTCTGTACGAGTTGCTTGTGAACAAATTGCAGAAAAATTGGTTGGAAAAGGTCAATTGATTATTTTAGAATCAACAGTTAATCCTTTTATTTCACGAAAGTTTGTTTTGCCTATCTTAGAAAAAAGGGGTTTGTTAGAAGGAAAAGATTTTTTTCTTGCGCATTGTCCAGAAAGAATTGATCCTGGAAATGCTAAATGGAATGTTTCTAATATTTCAAGAGTTGTTGGAGCCTTGAATCCAGAAGGTTTGGAGAAAGTTAAGAATTTTTATCAAAGTATACTGTCTGCTGAAGTATTGCCTTTAAGTTCAATTGAAGCGGCAGAAATGACAAAAATTTATGAAAACTCTTTGCGTGCAGTAAATATTGCCTTTGCTAATGAGATGGCGATTGTTATGCAAAATATGAAATTGGATGCAAAAGAAGTTATTAATGGGGTGAAAACAAAACCTTTTGGTTTAGATCTTTGTAATCCTAGCTGTGGTGTTGGCGGGCATTGTATTCCTGTTGATCCTTTTTATTTAATTGATGAATCTCTGAAGAGAGGATTTGATCCCAGTTTTTTGCGAATTGCAATGAAAGTGAATGGATATATGCCTAGCTATACTGTTTCTCTTTTGACGCATGCATTGAATGAAGTTGGAAAAAGTGTGAAAGGAACAAAAGTGGGTGTTTTAGGAGTAGCATATAAAAAAAATGTTGATGATGTGAGAGAAAGTCCTGCATTAGTTATTATTAATCGTATAATGGGCTTAGGTGCAGATTTGAAAGTGTATGATCCTTTTCTTCCAGAGTATAGTAATGCAACAAAAGATGAAGTGTTAGCTTGTGATGCGATTTTATTATTAACAGATCATACTGAATTTTTAGATTATGATTTTTCTGGTGTTTCGGTCTTGATTGATGGGAAGAATGTTTTAGACAAAAGCAGAGTTGGCGGGATATACAAAGGTATAGGAAGATAATTATTATGAAATATTTTTATTCTAAAAACCTTCTGGATATTTTTTTTAATTAAGTTTAAATCTTGATCACTCTTTCATAAAAAAGTCGAAAAGTATTTAAACAAGTTTGTGTATTGAAGATAAAATGGGGTGGTGTGGTTGAGAAATGGTCATACATTATTCATAATTAGTTTAATAGTTTTAGTGAGTCTTTTTGTTAGTTCAGTTGAAGGAATTATCCCTTCTGAAAATATTAGTGCTCTCTTCCCTTCAAATAATACTTATTTTAATACTGCTCTTCCTCTTTTTTATTGGTCTATTTCTGCAGAAAATGCATCTTATTTTCTAGAACTTTTTGTTAATGGTACAGGTAGGGGTACATTTAATGCTCTTGATGGATTAGGTGATAATCTAGCGTCAAATACTTCTTTACTAGATGGTCAGAATTATACTTGGTTTTGGAATGTTACAAATGGAACACAGTCCAATCGAACTAATTTTACTAGGGTTTTTACTGTTGATACTGTTAAACCTTTGATAACTTATGAGGCAAATGGCTTGAATAGTATTATAAATAATACTAAC
>CAYHUV010000024.1:0-3061 GCA_964359695.1 Candidatus Woesearchaeota archaeon | reverse complement strand
TTTAATATTGATACAACAAGACCTTTGATAACTTATGAGGCAAATGGCTTGAATAGTATTATAAATAATACTAACTGGAGTCAGACTACTTTTAGAGTTAATGTATCTTATACTGAAACAAACTTTGATAACGTAACTTTTAATCTAATGAATAGTTCAGCTGCAAATATTAATGGGACCAAGTTTAATGGAAGCAGTAATATGGCAATGAACTTTACAGGGTTAACAGATGGTGTTTATAGATTAAATGTTACTGTTGTTGATCTTGCAAATAATTCTAACACTTCAACTCAGTTAACGTTTAACATAGATGGAACAAATCCTTTGTTAAGTACAACAACTGCAACTGTTGCTAATAATAGTAATTTAACTGTCAATACATTTATTATGAATGTTAGTGTTACTGAAACAAACTTTGCAAATGTTACTTTTGTTGTTGCAAATGCAAGTAATGGATCACAAATTGTCAATACAAGCACTTTATTTGCTACAAGTAGATTGTTTATGAATTATACTATGGCTGCAGATGGAAATTATACAATAAATGTAACAGTAACTGATACTGCAAACAATAGAAATATGACTACTAATTTGTTTGTAACTGTGGATACTACTGCTCCTGGAATGGGTGCTACAGTTACTCCAACAAGTATTTTGCCTGGAGAAACAGTAACTTTGTTTTGCAGTGCTGTTGATTCAATAGATTCAAGTGTTGCTCCGAGTCATTCAATTAAGAAGCCAGGAGCAAGTTCTTTTAGTGGAGCAAGTGCAGGGAGTTATACAAGTACAACAACAGAAGGAACTTATACTTTAAGATGTTCTTCTACAGATTATACTGGAAATGCTGGAACTGCTGATGCAAGTTTTACTGTTGGTGCTGGGGGAAGTGGTGCTTCAGGTAGTGGTGGTGGAAGTAGAAGAGGTGATGGAAGTAGAAGAATGTCCCTTGCTCCTGTTGCTGAAGAAGTAGTTGAAGAGATTAGTTTTGATTCTTCCGAAGCTTGGGAAATTGAAGGAGAAGTTCAATATGTAGCTGTAGCTTCTGGTGAAGTTTATAGCTTTAGTTTTGTTTCTCTTGAAAGTGGTTTAGAAGAAGAACATTCGATTAGTATTGGAAGTGTTGATGAAGAAAATGGGACAGTGACTATTATTGTTGAAAGTAATCCACAAGAAATAGTTTTAGCAATTGGAGAGTCAAAAGAAATAGATCTTGATGGAGATGCTGTCAATGATCTGTTTGTAACTTTGAATGGAATAACTAATGGTCTTGCAGATGTTACATTTGCTAAACTTGGAGATTGGATTGAACAAGAAGTAGAAGTAACACAATCACTTGAAGCTGATGAGGAAGAAGGTTCTTCTATGTGGATAGTTTGGACAATTGTAGCATTGGTAGTTGTTGCACTTTTAGTTATTTTCTTAATTAAAGGAAAAAAGAGTGTTGGACCAGTATCAAGCTTGAAGGTTAGAAAGAAATAAACTACCTATATTTTTTTATTTTAAAATTTTGGTGATGTTTTTGATTGTATTGGAAATGCAGGCTCATTAAATATGGCTAATTGAATAGTTCCTAAAGATGCAACTGCTGGTACGAAAATATTAACCCTAATATATCAGGCATTGGCTACTTAGGTTTTTTAAAGAGGAATAAAGTTTATAAACTCTAAGAAAATTTCTTGCTTTTATGAGAAGGATTGTTTTATTGTTATGGTCAATATTGTTTGCTGTTAGTTTTGTTTCTGCTGGTCAGAGTCATGATGTTGATTTTACAGAAACGCGAAGTCAATCGATATTTGTCTATAATGATGATGAAATTCGTTTTCAACTTTTAGGTGGGGAACATGTGATTATTATTGAAGACGTAGGAGCAAGTTCTATAAAAGTGGATATTGGTCCTTTTATTAATAATCAATCAATATTAACTCCTGGGCTTATTGGTTTAGATTATATTATGAAATTGGATCTAGATAAGGATGGAATTACTGATGTTAATATCGCTCTTTATTCCGTTTCTGCTGATGGTGAAGTACATCTTGTTCTTCAGGATGTAACTTCAACTGAAAATGGAGAAGTTATTACTGGTGATGTTGGTCTTGTAGATGATAGTTCTTCTGATTTTAGTAGAAAAAATCTTGCTCTTATTGGAATAGGTGTACTTCTTTTAGGGTTGATCATTTTTTTAGTTTATAAAAATAGCAATTCTAATGGAAAAGGGGCTTCTTTAGGTGAAAATAGGATTGAAGAGAGTAATGATGAAAGTTCTCCAAAAGAAAATAATTCTTCTTAAAAAAAGTTTATATACTTTGTTAGTTTCTTTGTTTTTATGGGGCTTATTGCTAAAGTATAGAAAAGAGAAAAAAAGAAGATGTATGCACAAAAGTTGTTTCAACTCATTCTGAAGAAGAAAAACTTCTGGAATACAAAGAAATATCTAAGAAAAATGATAATAAACTGACTAGTGGAATGGATTTACGTTTTTTAGAAGTTGAGAATGTTATTAATTCTACAGAAAAAGAGATTAGTAAGCGCATGGTGATGAACATTTTTTACGGGTTCCTACAGGTATTGAAGGTTTAGATGAGGTCATGGAAGGGGGTTTACGTTTTGGGATACGAAAACTCCACAGCTTGCTGTGATTGGACAAGGCTTGGACAACATTAATTGTCATCTGTAAGCCTTATATACATTGAATTTGATCACATGGACAGATGGACACGTGGCACGCTCTTGCGCCAGGCTTATAAATGAACTTTCATTCTTTCTTTTTGAACCAGCGTAAGAGGAGGAATCTATGCAAGAAAAACAAAAATCAGCATTAGTTGTCTTTCAAGACAAAAAAATCCGACGCGTATGGCATGATGGAGAGTGGTATTTCTCTGTTGTGGATGTTGTAGGGGCTCTTTCTGAAAGTACAGATGCCAAAGATTATTGGTATAGGCTTAAAAAAAGAGAACTTGAATCTGGAGGAATTGAACTATCGACATTTTGTCGACAGTTGAAATTGCCTGCAGAAGATGGAAAAATGAGAGAAACAGATTGTGCACATACAAAGAGTATGTTT
>CAYHUV010000023.1:0-11520 GCA_964359695.1 Candidatus Woesearchaeota archaeon | reverse complement strand
CAGCACGAGTGCCTTTTGACTGTAATTCCTTTCTCACATGAGCATACTTTCTTCGCACACGATTGATTTCTTTGCTCGAAATAATCTGCCCATCACTGAGTGCAGCAAAATTCCTCAGCCCCAAATCAATGCCTAAAACTTCAGAGCATCTACTTTGCTCAGGGACTTTTCCTTCAACAATAACTTTCACAAGCATATGTTTCTTATTCATTCCAAGATTCAGAGATTTGACTTCCCATGAAAAATACTTTTTGAAATTATCAGGAACACTCATCTTGTATTTCTTTCTTCCATGCACCGTAGTCAATTGCAGCTCACCAGACTTCAAAAAGAATTTCATCGTGCGCTTATCAAAGCGAATCGAAGAATCAAGTCGCTTCTTCGTGTAAGGATTATTTTTATTCCCCTTTAACATCTCCACAGCATGATCGCGAGCACACTGGATCAATGCAGAAGGAAAAGAAGGATATTTTTCACGTATAGAGGTATACAAAGAATGATGCAAAGATTTTTTTGACAGGATATGATTCTTCAAACTGTACTGCACATGATCATTCACAATGCGATTGGACAAAAGAATAGTTTCGTCTAAATCCCTATCTCTCTTCAATACCAAACTTATTGTGCGTTGCATAGTAACCATAAAGAAAGTTCATTTATAAGCCCTGCGCGCACACGTGCCACGTGTCAAGCTGTCCATGTGGTCAAATGTAAAGGATATACACCTTGTAGTTGGCAAATAGTTTTGTCCAAGACCGGAGCAGAGCTCCGGGGTATTCGTATCCCATGACTGGAATAAATTTTGAAGGAAGTTAAAAAAAGATTAAATTCTCTCTAATAAATTCAATTAATTAAAGCTTTTATTCTTTCTTCAAGTTCTTCAGGAGAATTAATTTTATTTAGTTCAGCTCTGAATTTATTTCCCCCTCTATAGCCTTTGCTGAATTGAATAAAAGCTTGTTTTACTAACTCATTTTTATAGAGTTTATATTTCTTTAAAAGATTAATATACTCCATTAACAGTTTCATCTTTTCTTGGATAGAAATTTCAGAAAGATATTCACCTGTGTTCAAATAATGTTTTGCTTTTTTAAAAAAGAAAGGATCTTTCATTGCTGCTCTTCCAATCATGACATAATCGCAGCCCGTCTCTTTCATCATACACGAAACATCCTCAACAGTCTGTATATCTCCATTTCCAATAACAGGAATAGAAACAATTTCTTTCACTTTTCGAATATAACCCCAATCAGCTTTTCCAGAATATCCTTGCTTTTGTGTTCGTGGATGTACTGCAATTGCACAACAACCAGCTTTTTCAGCAATCTTCGCAACTTCTAAAGCAACAATATGTTTTTCATCAATACCTAAACGAATTTTACAAGAAATAGGTGTCTTCAAAGTATTCAATTGTTCTAAAATTTCTTTAATTTTAGTAGGATTCTTTAATAATGCCGCTCCACCACCGCAAGCAAGAATCTTTGGTGCTGGACAACCAATATTAAGATCGATCACATCAGTTTTTCCTTGAAGAAATTTTGCAGCTTCTAAGATTTTTTTAGGATCCTCACCAAATATCTGAGTAACAACAGGCCTTTCTTCATCTACAACATCAAACACAGGATTATCAACAGAATTTTTATATCTAATCAGCGCATCTGCACTCAAAAATTCTGTATAACATAAAGCCGCACCCATTCTTTTACAGAGAATCCTATATGCAACATTAGTTACACCAGACATAGGTGCAAGAATTAATGGTGAAGAAAGCTTCAAAGGATATTTCATTCTTCCTCATTATCAATTCTTTCCTCTCTTAAACGAAAAAGTACAGTTGCACGTGAAAGTTCTCTATCAGTCATTCTATCTCTAGTATGCATTTTTTTAGTAATCAATAATTCTCCTTTAGGGAACTTTCGTTTCAACAATTGTCCTAAAGTTCGTGCATACCTCTGAGAGCTAAAAGAAATATCAACACCTGTTTTTAATTTTTCAATCTTAGAGATAAAATATTCAGAATTATGTTTACTTTTAATTTGTTGTTCTATAAATTCAAAAACATCTTGATTATAAGGCCTTAATTGTATAATCGCTTCAAAATATTTAGGGTTGTTAGCGTGCGTAGATTTGGACATGAGGAACTCCTTGAATTATCAAAACACCTTCTGGGTTAATAAATCTCCTCTCTAAAGCAATAGCTATAACTTTTTTCCCAATAAGATTTATGCTTGTTGCATTATCCAAAATTTCTAAAACTTGTTTTTTATTCATTGTTTCACCTCTATAATACTTCTCAGAAATATTTAAACAATGCTTTGCATCTTCAAACGTCTTTCCAATAAGCTCTTCATCACAAAGAGAAACAACAGTTTCATGAAATTTAACTGAGATCATTCTAAACTCCATCTAAATTTTTGCTTGTACTAATGACTTTGTCCCACAAGCCATACATTTTTTAATAAGTTTTTCTTCTTCAGTAAGAAGTTGAGTATCAGGTTTATTACATTGATCACAAAGAACAAAGATTTCAACATATCTTTGAATTTTCTCATTAATCATTTGACTACTCAATTTTCGTCCAAAAACTAATCTTTTCTCTTGAAAAAAACCTGGTGTTGCTAATTCCCTTTGAAGATATTTCAGCATATGTTCAGGTGGTCTTGCAAAAAGATCAGCAAGAGTAAAAATATTGATAATAATTGTCTTATTTCCTTCTACATGCCCTTGAACTTTAGGAACAACAAATCGTTCAGATTTACTTTGAACCTTTGGAAGCTTCTCTTTAGCTAATTTCAACATTTGCTCATATTCCATAGTTTAAAAGAAAAATAAGGACTATATAAATCTTTACACCAATCGATAAAAGCCTTTTTTGGGAGAAAATATCTCACCTTCTTTTAGAAGATCATACAAAGCAACCATCACTTTATCTTTAGACATCTTACATTCATCAACAAGAATCTGTTCTGCAACTTCTTCCATTTTTTCTATAATAGTTAATATTTTTTCTCGTGCAGCCAAAGAAGGCTCTACTTCAGGAGTAGAACTTTTTTCTGGTACTAAAACAACTTTTTCTTCTTTATTAGGAACACCATATTCCTTCATTAATTCTAACCTTCTTAACAAAGCCCAATCTAAACTTATCAAACGAACAATTTCTGGTCGTATATATCTTTCTCCTTTGAACTCAGCTATCCTACCAATAATAAGAACAAAATCACCTATATCCCTTCCTTCTACAAGAGACAAATCATCAGCCCAAACTTTTAATCTCACTTGAGCAGAACCATCATCAATAACAAGACTCCCATAACCCCCAGAATAAAAATAGCCTATAACACTCCCAATAACATTTACCCTAACAATATGTTTTCCATAAGCCGAAAAAATTTGAAGTCCAGAAGTTTCATCAACTTGACTTTCAGAACTATGAATATCTCTAAGCCAAACTCTATACGCAGTCTGTCTCTTGATTATTTTCTGAGAAGGATCCAAAACCATGCCTAAAAAAGACAAAAAATGCTATATAAACTATTCTATACTTCCTTACCTATTTCCCAAGTATTCTTTTTCGTGCAATCACATCTGCAACACACCTTGGGCATTTCCCTTTTTCTGCAAGAACAAGTTGGATATTTTTAACAACAATTTTTTCAACAAGCCTCCACATTTCTTTAACACATCCACCTTTATATTCTACATAAGAACTAATCACTCCACCAGCATTAGCAACAAAATCAGGGATCACAAGAATTCCTTTCTTATACAATTTTTCTTCAGTTACATGGCTCATAGGGATATTAGAACCTTCAACAATTAGAGAAACTCTTAAACGAGAAACATCTTCCTCTTTAATCAAATCCTTCACAGCAGCAGTAATTAAAACATCACATTGTACATCTAAAATTGCATTAGAATCAAGAACTTTTCCTTTTCCGTATGCAGTAACACTTCCTTTTTTTTCTTTTACTTTTTTCAAAGTTGCAAAATCAATTCCATCTTGACAAACTAAAACCCCCTTCGAATCAGAAACTGCAACTAATTTTGCTCCAGCTTCACAAAGATATTTAGCTACAAACTCTCCGACATTTCCAAATCCTTCAACTGTAAAAGTTATATGCTTAACATCTTTTTTCAAATGTTTTAATGCAACTAGTGTAGAATGATATATTCCAAAACCAGCACTTCCTAATTCATGAGGAATTCCACCTAATCTCTTCGGTTTTCCTGTAACACATTTTTTATTTCCATTTCCTTCAACAATCCAAGCCATTTCTTCTTCAGCAGTATTCATATCAGGAGCAGAAACATATTCAGAAGGTGCTAGATTTCGTATAGCCTTCCCATAGGCAACAAGTAATGCTTTTTTTTGTTTTTTTGTAATTAATTTAGGATCAGCAATAATTCCGGACTTTCCTCCACCAAATGGAAGATCAGCCATCGCACATTTAAGAGTCATAGCCCGTGCTAATCGAAAAACTTCTAACTCATCAACATCAGGTCGTAAACGGACTCCCCCTTTTGCAGGTCCTCTTTTTGTATTATCAATAATAAGATAACCTTTCAAACCGCTTTTAGGATCATAGAAACGAACAATTTTTTCTGGGCCTATTTGATCATACATCTGTGCTTCTTCTTGTACCATAGTACTTTCCAAGAGAATTGAATTTAAATAGATTACTAACTTTTTTGTAAATAATAATAAACACCTTGTGCAGCAATGGATCCTTCAGCAGCAGAGGTAATAAATTGTTTCAAAGAAGTAGCATTTGTAATATCCCCTGCCGCAAAAATTCCAGGAATATTTGTAGCATGGTTTTTATCTACTGGAATAAATCCTTTTTCATCTAATTTTACACCAATATTTTTTGCAAGATTACTTAACGGTATATGTCCTATTTCAACAAACACAGCATCAAGCTTAATATCTTTTTTTGTATCCGTTTTAACACCCTTAACAAATTTATCCCCATAAATTTCTACAATATTTGTATTATAAATTATTTCTGCCTTTTTCATTTTATACACTTTCTGTGCAGAGATAGGTTCAGCACGTAATTTATCCCCTCGATAAATCATATAAATCTTTTTTGCATAACCTTCCATGAACAAAACCCCTAATGCTGCAGCATCACTACCACCAATAATTGCAACAGTTTTATTCCTATATAATGGACCATCACAACTATGGCAATAATGCACACCTTTTCCAGAATACTCTTTTTCACCAGGAACACCGAGTTTCCTATGTGTCATACCATTTGCAAAAAGGATAGTTTTGCTTTCATACTTTTTTTTGTCACTTGTTTTTACAATAAAACCATTTTTTGTTTTTTCAATAGATTCAACTTCTGCTTCAATAAGAGGTATTTTATAACTCTTCACATGTGTAATAAATTTCTGCATTAGATTTGGTCCAGTAATTCCAGGCTCTCCAATCCAATTATCTACGAGATGCGCAATATTTCCAGTACCGCCATACTCTTTTGCAATGACAATAGTTTTCAAGGTAAATCTTGCACAATAAAGAGCTGCCCCTAAACCAGCAACTCCTCCACCAATAATAATAACATCTTCCATTAAAATCATAGAAGAAAAGAAGATTTATATAATTAACTAATATCAACTCAATTATGAACAAAAAAGAAACAAGCATCCTTTTCGCACTTATCTTTCTTCCACCAATACTTCTTCTTCTGAGTAGACAATTTCTCCCAACAAACTACTTATTCTCTTCACTCTACAAAATAACCTTCCTTTTTCCTTTCTTTTATTACATCTTCTTAGAGAAAAAATCACTAAAAGCTATCTACAAAGAAAATTTTCCATACAAACCTTCAAAAATACATAGAAAGCTATGTTTTTATTAGGCATATCTGCAGCAATAGTATATCTTGGTACATTTTTTCTTTTCAAAGGATTTCTAGATATCACAACAATAACAGAAAAACTTCAGACACTCGCATCTATTAACACAACAAATATTATTTTCATAGGGATCTACATTATTCTCATAAACTCACTACTTGAAGAATTTTTTTGGAGAGGATTTCTATTTAAAAAACTAAAAGAGAACTTAGGTAACTCTTCTTATTTCATTTCAGGAATTGCATTTTCTTTCCATCATGTAATGTTTTTTTATGACTGGTTCACCCTTCCATTTTTCCTTATAGTCACAGGAGGCCTAACCATCTATGCAATAAGAATGAACTATATTTTTAATAAATACAAAGACCTCTACTCTTGCTGGCTCATACATGGTATCGTAGATATAGCACAAATACTCATTGCACTTATGATTTTTAGAATAATATAAACTAAAAAAATTATTTCTTTCGTTTCTTAGAAGGTTTTGTTCCTCTAAAATACCAGAATGCTACTCCACTAAGTAAAAGAACTCCTACACCACCAAGGATCCAAGGCAAAGGACTACTTGACACATACTCCGTAGCCCCTAATTTTGTTTTAGATGAGGGTTTATCCGTAGTAATAGTCCTCTTTATACAAGCACCATCACTACATATATATCCTTTGTTTTCATCTGAACAATCAATTGTTTTATATGCTTGAGCAGTATAATCTGGAATAAGATCAGTACAATAAAACTCTATAAGTTCATTTTCACTATTACAATAATCAGTCTCAAAACTATAATCAAGGCCAATATATTGAACACCAGCTGAAATTCCTTTTACATAATAATTTTCACCATCTGTATCCTCACAAACAATACAAAAATTCAAATTCTCTGTACCTGAAGTAACACATGCTGAATCCGAATCACAATCAGCATTTGTAAGACAAATATCTGCACTCACCATCCCCACACCCAACAATAACAAACTTAAAAGAATAACAATACCTTTTTTTCATTTAACCAACCCCTTTTTTAATAATAGACTAGACCACGAGAATAAAACTCCATATAAAATTTATTATTCTACAATATATATTTTACAGTATCTAAATCTTCTGAAGCCAACCTTTCTTCGGTTCATAGAAATCTCCTGATCTCTTCAGCATATCAACTGCTTCTTCTAATTTCTTCTCGGTAATACCTTTCTCAAACACTCTTGGCTTCAAATCATCTTCAATACTAATCGGCCCACCTTGTTTCTCTTCAGAAAGCGCATACAAAACTTCTTTCACATCAATAATTCTCCCGCGTACAGAAGCACTAATCCCAGTCGTCATCCGATCAATATCAATCTTTCCTGTTTCAGGATCCATTCCAACTTCTGTCATACACCACTTCATTAAGCTAATTGCACGCAATGCATCTTCTTCTTCTACTTCCTTTTTTAATTTAATTCGCGCAGACGCTTCTGCTAATCGTACTATTGCTTCTAACTGCCTTGGAGAAATAGGAATAGGTTTAATTGCACCATCGGCTTGAGAACCAGTTGAACGCAACTCAACATAAAACTTTTTTATGGTCTCTACAGCTTGATCAGTGAGGACAGGAGATATTTTCTGCTTCGCATATGCCAAGTATTTTCGAAGAAATTTTGCTTCAAGTTCAGGTTTTACATCTTTATACGCATGAGATTGGAGAACTCTGGTAGCAATACTCCCATCCAATTCTTTATTCGGAATATCCCGCATCACAAAAATTAAATCAAATCTGTTAATCAAAGCAGGAGGCATATCAATTTGATTAGGGATGGGTGTGAATGGATCGAACCTTCCTAACTTTGGATTTGCTGCCGCAAGAATAGAAGTCTGGGTACGGAGTGTATTACCTTGAATAGCTATTTTTCCATTCCTTCGAGTTATAAAAAATCCAGTTTGGGTAGCAAAACAATAAACCTTACCATAATATTTTTTTGTCTGAACAAGACTCATTTTAATGGAAGACTCAAATCTATCAGACAAACAAACCCTATAAAGAGTAACCCTGTTTTTTCTATATCCTTCTTTATAGGCTATATGTTTACTCGCAGATTTTCCAACCAGACAAGCAATTGCTTGAAATGTATCAATCAACTGAAGAGAAGTAGAACTATAAGATTTCCCATTAGACTCCCCATCACCCAACATCATTGCATCAAATAAAATCCTTAATTGTCTCTTTGAGAGTAAAGATAAACGTAAAGGAATTTTTTTTTCAAGATGATTTTTTCCACAGTTATTTTTAAGGTAATCAGAAAGCTGAGTATTTGTAATTTGAAATCGAGTATAAATTTCTTGATCCTTAGTTTCAGATAAAGTAAACCCAATATATTTTGACAACTGAAGCAGGCATTTCCTGATTTTATCAACATTTTCTTTCTTTTTTTGTGGAATTCCAAAAGATGATCCAGCTTGAAAACCACCTTCTGTAACAAAATACCCTAAAAACTCTAACCAAAGATCCATAGGAATTCTTTGAACAACTTCCTGTTGAGTATACTTGATATGTGTTCTCTTTTGTTTATGTTTTATGGGAGGCAAATAAAAATGTTTTGTTTCAGACCCAACAAAGTTCCCAGAGTTAAGAAAATGAACTCGAGAATAAGGAATTTTATCTGCTTCTAAAAATTGATAATCATTATGCCTAATTTCTTTAAATAACATTTTATGATTAGGCGTTACAAAAATATCATGCCTCCTATTTTTAAAGTGATACATTTTCTGAGAAGAGTTGTATACAAAAAGACCTTTATGCTGTGAGAATGTAATACTCTTTTTTTGAGGATCATACTGAGCAATTTTTTTATTTTTTACTTCATAATATTTTTTCCAACCATCCTCTGTCAAGACTTCAGTGTCTTCTGAATAACAAGCTTGGATATTAGCCTTTGCCACACTTATGCTTTGCTGTTCCATCGCTTCGTGAAGTGCAGATGTATCTTCTTTCGAGATTTTATCCATTTCATCAAGCACAAGAATTCCTTTATCTGCAAGAACCATCGCACCTGCTTCTAATGCCCAGCCTCGAAGAAATTCATCTTTCACAACACTGCACGTGAGTCCCGCGCCTGAAGCAGATCGTCCTGCAACATACCTGGATTTAGGAGCAGTATTATTCACAAAGGTAAGCAACTGGCTCTTCCCACAATTATGAGAAACAATTCCATTAGCGACAAACATATGGCTCTTAGGAATCTCAAAATCATACACATCTTTTACACCAGCAAAATCAACAGAAACTATTTTCTCCCAATCTTGATTTCCCTTTCTTCTTTTAACTCTATGATTAATAACTTCTTGCACTTTTTTCAAAGCATTCTTTTTCTTTTCAGATACAAACCCTATATGTTCAATATAAAGTTCCATGTCATGTGCTCTTCGAATGCAAAGATTATCTTGAACAATTCGAGACTGAATCCCAAAATAAAGGAGCAATAGTTGCACATCTTGTAACAAACCTAAACTTCGCGATTTTAACTGAATAGAAGTTCTTCCCCTTCCATTACCAAAGGCACAACCATCTGCCTCAAAGAGCCATCGAATAAAAGAAGCCACGACCTCCTTTGGGCTTTGAAAAATACTCTGTGGCACTCTTTTTACAGAAAGAAAAGATAATGCCTGCGCAACATGTTTACTATTCACTTCAATAAGATGCATCACTTGTACAGAATGAACTTGTCTACTTCTCCCATCTCTATCTACAATCATACTTACTTTAGCTTGACGAGAAGAAAAAGAAGGAGTAACATGAAAAGTATTTTGCCAAAGGGCAGTTAAAGGCTTTACAAGCTCTTTTTCTGCATCACTCACATAACAAGTAATAGAATACCCTCTGGGATGAATATTCCCATCACCAATTATATATCCATAGAGAGCAGCTAAATCTTCATTCAACTCTAAAGGGAGAGTAACATTTTTCAAAGAGCCACTCCTCTTAGGAACAAAAGTAAAATGTGTAGAGACATAGTTTTGCACAGTATGAGAAATTTCAGGCATAACACGAAGGTCTTCACCAAGAGTCAAACAATCCGCTCGTTTCCAGCCTTCTTTAGTCAATAGAGGATGATCCAAGGTACAAGTAAGATGCTTTCCAGTTTCTGTAACAACTTTAAGAACGAGTTTTTTCTCATATCTATGAAATGTTGTTGCAACATCATATTCTCTATCTCCAATCGTTGTCACAGCAAGATTCATTTTTTCCAAATGAGTAGTGCCTAACTTTTCTATCTTTTCCATCCCTTTATGATAAAGTGCTACCTGAGAATCCCCTACAATACATCCAGGATCACCAACTAAGAGTACATGCAAATCTCCTCGTACAATAGTCCCATCTTTCTTTGTTTTTCGAATTCCACCAAATAATTGAAGTATTATTGCTTCCTTAATTCTATCATGACCATAAATCGAAGGTGCAATACTACGAATAATTCTATTATAAATATCTTTATCTTTTGCTAACTTTTTAATTTCCTTTTCATCTTCAGGAGTAATAGTTATTTCAGAATAATCTTCTTCTACAGGTTCAATATAATTTGCCTGCATTGCTAAATCAAATCTGGTTGATGTTGCACCAGTCTTGGTTTGTATAGGCACTTCATACAAAGATCCATTTACAATAATTCTTGTTCCAGGTGTAGTCCTTTTCTCCATTCTTGGTTCAACAAGATCCTCTCGTAAAAATATCTGCATTCTCTTCGGCTGAGCCCCTCCTTCAAGATTCTCTGGACTTTCTTCAATTACAAGCCTTTGTACATCTACTAATTCCTTAGACAATAAACGAAATTTTCCTTTCCTTCCACAACTACATCTTGTAGGCTCCCTAAATTGTTGATCAATTTGAGGCATAGTTAATGTATTTCCACAAGAAGGACATTCAAACTTCGCACTTACAGCTTGTGGTCTCACTTCTGAACTCTGCCTGATAATTCCTTCCATTGCTATGAAACGTGTAAGATGTTTGCTTCGTAGATTACGGATATAAATTACCTCAGATTTAGGCAGATTTCTAAAACGCACACGAAAACCTTTTTTCACCTCAAATTGCTCAAGAGCCATCTCTGCAGCTTTTATCGTCTCTTCCGGTTCGTAAAGTAATTGATCTGCTAATTTAGGATCATATTTAGTAAGATCAAAGAAATCTATAAGAATAAATTGATGTCCATTATTGATATTCTCATGCAGTTGTTTTTGATAACTCTGCTCAATAAACTCCTGAAATTTCTCTATTTGCTCAGCTGCATCAATAGCCATGACAAATAAAGGTAAAAAGCCAAATATAAAGATTTAGGTATTTTTTTTGAAAGATTTTCGGATTTAAAAAGGACTTATCAGATTTTTCCCTCTACCACCCATTTTTAAAAAGAATACTCAACACTAAAACAAAAGTAAGTCCTACAAACATATTCAAAACATTATTAGAAGTTACAGCTCCAGTAAGAATGAAAGTGACAAGAAGATAAACACTTATCCAAATAGTACTTAGAATAACTGCATTTCTTCCTTTAAACACATTTTGAAGAGAAGCTTTCTTTATCATTTCTACTTATATCCAACCTTCGCCAACTCTTTAATAAGTAAATCTACAGCTTCATGTAATTTTGCTTCTGATCGTGTTCCAGTACAAACAAT
>CAYHUV010000022.1:0-11872 GCA_964359695.1 Candidatus Woesearchaeota archaeon | reverse complement strand
TTGGACAGTGAGATGGAGTAAGTAACTTTGTTCAAGAATATCATTCATTATCTTTTTGAGATCGTGCATAAAGAAGAAATTTTTGTTTGGCTTATAAATTTTTAGTTAGAGAAAACTATAAAAATAATTTTTTCAAGGTGTCAATCGTTCAGGATCTCTAGGAAGCAAAATGGCTTCTCGAATATTTCCCAAGTCTAAGAGTTGTTGGGTAATTCTATCCAAGCCTAAACCAACTCCACCATGAGGTGGGCATCCATAACGGAAGATATCTCTATAGAAAGTAAGATGCTTCAAATCAAGGCCTTTTTCTTTGCATTGTGCTTCTAGAATATCAAGCCTATGTTCTCTTTGTGCACCTGTAGCAATCTCAACACCTCTAAAAACAAGATCAAAAGACTTCGTCACTTTTTTATCTTTTTCCGGCCTCATATGATAGAATGGCCTCTTCGTCCAAGGATAATCTAACATAAAGACAAAATCACTATCAAACTTTTTGAGAACATACTCTCCAATCATTTTCTCCCCTTCTGCATCAAGATCATCATTTTCAGGGATAATCTTTCCTTTTTCTTTCAGAATTTTTCGTGCATCATGAAGAGAAAGTTTAGGAATAGTTTTTGGAACACGTAAATGGACGCCTAATCTAGCAAGTTCTTCTTTGCATGCTTTTTGTAATTCATGAATTAAAAATTGAAAATATTTCTCAATCACAGCCATAATATCATGTTCACTTTCAATAAATCCCATTTCAAAATCTACACCAGTAAATTCTGTAAGATGACGTGTGGTATGGGATTTTTCTGCTCGAAATATTGTACCAACTTCATACACTCGTTCAAGACCAGAAACAACAAACATTTGTTTATAGACTTGAGGACTTTGTGCAAGAGAAGCAGTCTTTCCAAAATAAGGTATTTTAAATTCTTCTGCACCAGATTCAACACCAGAAGCAGTAAGTTTAGGGGTTTGTATAGCAATAAATTTTTCTTTATCAAAGAATGCAATAGTAATGGCATAAATCTTAGACCGAATAGTAAAAATATCCGTGGTTTTTTGTCTTCTGAGATCTAAGAAACGATAATCTAATCTCTTATCTAAACTTGTTGTTGTGTCTTCTGTGATTTCAATTGGCAAAGGGGTTTCTGCTATGTTGAGGATCTCTAATGTTTTTGCAGAAATTTCGATTTCTCCAGTTTTCATATCTGCTTTTACTTGATTGTCAGGTCTTTTATTTACTGTTCCAGAAAGAGAAACAACTGATTGGGGTTTGATATGTTGAAATCTCTCTGTTAGAGATTTATCTAAAAAGACTTGAATTATTCCACTTCTATCCCTAAGTAAAAGAAAGGAGATTTTTCCTGTAAGTCGTAAAGTATCTACCCAACCAGAAAGATGTACTTCTTTTCCTGCATCTGCCTTTGAAAGCTCTGCACAATATTGTCGCATATATTTATAAAAAGGAAGGAGGTATATAAGGTTTACTTTTGGGTTGGCTGTAGAAAACTTTTGTATAATTTTGTTACAAGTTGTTAAAATTTCAAATATAAAGTGCGTTTTTTCGCACTTTTGATGATTTTTCTTCAAAAATGAGTTCAGGAGCAAAAATGCTCCAGCAAATTCTTTATTTTTTACCTTCTCTGCTTTAGGAATTAAAAAGTGTTCTACCGAGTCGAATAATGGGAACATTTAAATAGAGGGTTAATTTTTTTTACTTTATGAAAATCCCTTTGGAAAAGTTGGTTGTTCTATATTTTGGACTTGGCGCCTGCGCTGACAATCCAAAAGACAAAACAACAGATACGGCATCAAATAATCAAACAATAAAATATGGTATATGTGATATGTTTGTCTTTGAAGATATGGATAGTATGTATGATCCTGAACAAATAGAACTGTATGAACAATATATAGAAGTAGCAAAATATCTAAATATTGATACTGGAAGACCACATAGACCAAGGGGGCATGTATTTTCTTGTAATCTTGTTCATCCGGATATTAATACTTGGAATTTTAAGGATACTGATTATTTTATTGAATTAACACAAGATGCAGGAATCACAGATATTTTGGTCACATTATATCCAGAAGCAGGCACAGATGCAAAGAATGAATCAATTTCTGTAAAACTCCCTGATGATCTTGTTTTATATCGTGACTGCATTACAGAAATTGTCGAACGTTATGATGGTGATGGTAGCAAAGATATGGGTGGACTTGTGAATAAAGTCAGTGCATATGAAATAGGGAATGAACAGTTTTGCGATACAGATGAATCTCGTGCAGAATATCTTGAGATAATAAAACAAACATCAACAGCAGTAAAAGAAGCTGATGATTCTGTAACATTTTTGCCTGGTGGCGCAGCTCCACTTTATAATCCTTATAACATTAATCCTTCAAGTACTGACTCAAATGCTATAAACATTTTTAGTTATCTTCTTAAGAATAATGTTCAATCTTCCATAGATGCAGTGAGTTTTCATTATTTCGTTGCTGAAGATCCGATGGATCAGGTTTCTATACAAACTTATTTTGATGAATGGAGAGATGTAATAGGCAATGATATTCCTGTCTGGGTAACTGAAACTGGATTCTTTCCTTCTGAAGAGACAACACTTACAGAACAAGAAGTTTCTAAATATAAAACATGGTTACAAGACCACATAGCAACAATAAAAGCAAATGAAGCAGAGCGTGTTGATTTTTGTCGAGTGCGAGAAATCTGTGCTTATGAATCACAATCACTTTGTGATGTATATGCTGATGTTCTAAAGGAAAATAAATAGATTGGTTAAGACTCTAATTTAATTACTACCTTCTTGAGATATCCAAAACAAGATGTTCTAATTTTTGTAAGTTCCATTTAATAGAATCTGCTTTTTGTCGTATTGGACCGTTTCGAAGATCTAATTGTAAGAAAAGACCATAAATTTCTTCTACAAGTTTTGTAATTTCTTTTGCGTTTTCATATTTCTGTTCAATAACGTCTTTTACAGCTTTTCTCATTAATTCTCCAGTAAGATCACATAGTCCCATAAGATAAGCATCAATATCCACTTCTAAATCTTTATGTGTTGGTATTTTTTTCTTGTGTAAAAATTCATAGAAACATACAGCTTCAACATACTCTTGGATTGCAGTATCCTCTATTCCTGTTTGAGATTCTCTTTTGAGACTTTTTACAAGGGTTTGTATTCTTTTGAGATCTGTTTTATCATTTCTTTGTAGGCTATAAATAATCAGTTTGGATTCTTTAATAATATCTCTTGAGAGTTGTATAACTTTTTCTCTCCTCTCATCTGCATCTTTCAATTCTTTAGAAAGTTCTTTGCTATAATTTTTATCTAACATGGTTAAAAAAAAGAAATCTACCTATTTAAAACTATTGTCTAAGCTCTACAGGAATTCTTTCCCAGACTCTTTTAGTTCCTATTTGGTTATAGGAAAGGCTTTCACAAGGGGAGGCAATATTCATTTTTTGAAGAAGATTTTCTCCTTTATAGAGTGTTTCTTCTCCTTTTCTTAGGAAGATATTAAAACCTGGTTCATCTCCTGCAGAGTAACTTAAAGTAAATCCTTGTCCAGGATGTGCATCAAATAACCTTTTATGAAGCTGCCCTGCTTGTGTAAGATTAACATCCGGTTGTTTGATTCTCAACTCACCATAAAAAACGCTAGGTCTTGCATCTAAATTTTCCAGGGGGCTAATAGTGTATTCAACTCGTAAAAAATGAGTGTCAACAAAAGTACAGTCATAACTCTTTCCTTGTTTTTTTTGTCTTCGTGCAATATTATTTATTCCATAAACTTCTTCTAAAGATTGTCTCATGTATTCAATATAAGGAGCAAAAAAAGCTTCTGCTTCATTTCTGTGTATATACCTATTATTATGCCCAGAAGGGATAAGTACTGAGGTGAGAATTTCTGAATGTGTGGCTTCTATACTATTTGGTTTTCTTTTGAAGAATTCTTTAATTATTTGCATAGGCATATTTCAAAATGAAACTATTTAAAAACCCTTGGTTGAGATTTATTTTAACTGGAGTAAAGACATAAAGCTTTTAAAGATTATTTTTATGATTCCTATTCATGGAACCATTTATACATGCTCTTATTCCTTTGGTATTTTTACTAGCACTTTTTTCCAATCTCGATAAAAAATATATTTTTACGCTTGTTCCAATTGTTTGGATTATAGATTTAGACTCTTTTATAGGGTTCCATAGATTTACATTTCATAATATTTTCTTTGTATTTGCACTTGCTGGTCTAGCATACCTTATCTGGAGGAATAGAATTGCTTTTTGGGTTGCTTTATATTATGGTTTTTCACATTTAGTTTTAGATTTTGCAATGCCAGGAGTAGCATGGTTCTATCCAATCCTGCAAAAAACATTTTATCTCGATGCAAGTATATATAGATCTGGAGAATGGCTTGTAAACTTTTCTTTAGGTTCTTTAAATATAGAAGAATATCAGGCATTAATTCAAACAATAGGCCCTATACGATATATTGGAGAAGCTTCGGTGCTTTTCTTAGTCTTATTTACAATACTTGTAGTGATAAAATTTAAAAAAGAGATTGTAAATTTACTCAAAAAGAAGAAATAATTAATTTAGGCCAAGTTTTTTTCCATTTCTTTTCTTGCATTCTTTTTGTATAATGAGAAAAAGGTTCACCATGTTGACAAATAGGATAAACATGAAGGGTAAACAAATCCTTCAATCCATGTGGAGCACAAATAGTTAAAGAATCATCTTTTTCTAAACGGACTCCAACACAAGTAGGGATTTCAATAAATTGCGCAATACCCTCACAACTACTTTTTGCTTTTTTCTTATATCGATAGATTTTGTGAACAAAGGCTTGATTAACAACTTCAAAGGTATGCTTAGGATAAAGCATCTGCAATTTTTGTTCAATCTCTCGCTCATTAATGTTCTTTTTAGGATCATAATAAACTAAGTCAATATCATTTAAAGGAGTTCTCTCCTTATATTCATGTAAAACATCCCAAACAGTATTTCGTATAACACCTGCAGAAAGATACCAATCAGGAAGATTTAGTTTTCGTACAGAACAAAAAATATCCATCAACCATTTCTCTTTTAAAATAATTTTTTTCAATTCTTGAAAATAATCTTTTTTAGCCATATTAAGAAGTGAATTTCCTCAATAATTCCATAATTTTTTGTCCATCAACTTTTCCACGATATTTTTTCATTGCTTCACCCATCAAAGCATTAAAAGGAACACCTTTGTTTGTTGTAATAAGCTCTTTTAATTCTTTTTCAAGTGTTTTTTCGTCAACTGCTTTGTATTTGTGAATATCTATAGATTTTCCTTGAAGTATTTCAACAAGAATATCTAGAATTGCTTCTTTTGAAATAAAACCTTGAGAGAAATATCCTAAGACTTCCCTATATTGTACATCTGTTAAAATGCTTGCATCAAGATTATATCGCTTTTGAATTTCTTTTGGGAGATTTAGCAGAACATGTGCCAGAAACTTTGCTTCAATGTTTGGAAATTGTTTTACATAGCCTGGAAAATCAATGTCTTCAGCAATAAGCATTCGTGCAAACTCTCCAGAAATAGAAAAGTTTTTTTCATAACGTAAAGCTTTCTTATCTAACAATTCAGGAAGTTCTATAGAAGAAAGTAGTTCTTTTGTAATATTTATAACTGGAATGTCAGTCTCTGGATACATACGTGCTGCTCCAGGCATTGGTCGTAAAAATGTTGAAGTGCCATCTGGATTTGCTTTTCGTACATGAGATTCCCCCTTTTTTGCTTCCTGTATTTGTCTTTTAATTTCATTATCAATTACTTTAGGCATGTATTTAAGTTCTTGAAAGCCTTTTATTTCTACACGAGGATGCCCTGCAATAGAAAGGTTAACATCCTGTCTTATTGTACCAAGGCCTCTTTTGACTTTTCCAGTACTTCGTAGGATCATACCCAAAAGAGATGCAACCTCTTTTGCATGCTCTGGATCTTTGATAGAAGCATCAGTTGCAATTTCAACTAAAGCTACACCTAACCGATCTAAACGAAATCTAACAATATGCTCTTGTGCTTCTAATTTCTTTGCTGCTTCTTCTTCTAAACAAATTGATGAAATAGCAACTTTTCCATTTGATGTATTAATATAACCATTCATAGCTATTAGTGCTGTACGTTGAAAGCCAGAAACATTACTTCCATCAACAACTGTTTTTCGCATAAAATGTATGTTATCAACAATTTTGGCATGTAATAACAAAGCTACTTCTAAAGCAATAGATAATGCATGCATATTTACTGGATGTGGTGGTTCTTCATCAAATTCTACAGAACAAGAAGAACTAGAACAGGCTTCATACTGGAATAATTTCCCTTTTTGCATTTCATATGCTGCTGCTTGGTAAATATGGCCTGTTTCTCCTGCAGCTGCACGAAGTCTTCGTTCAAATAAAATCTCTGGTGTATGTTCGTCATTCACAAGAGAAGGACAAGAACAGAATAATTTATGGCTTTCAATTTGTTGATGAATCTCGAGACCTGCTTTAAATCCAAAGCCTTTATAATCAAAACTTTTTTTTCCTTCTTCAGACATATTCTTTATGTACTTTCTTCTCTTTAAATATTTTTACATCAGCCATTTCTTACTATGCATATCTTTTCCCATATATGAGAGGACATTTTTTCTATACTTTGTTGAGGAGGAATATTTATTTGCAAGAAGAGTGTATTCTTTCTTCAAATTGTCCAAAGGTACTTTCTCTTCACCTTTCAAATACTGAAATATTGAAGGATTTCTAATTGCTGCACGCCCAATCATGAGCTCTTTTACTCCTAATTTTCTAAAAAACTCAAGGTCTTTTCTCTCACAAATGTCACCATTAGGGACAATATGTTTTCCTGTATTTAAACATTCTTGAAAAATAGACCAGTCTGCGACTTCAGAAGACTTTTGTCTGGCATGCCGTGCATGAATAATAAACGAATCTGCATCAACTTCTTTCAATAAATTAAGATAGACTTTTTTTTCTTTTTCATAGACATTTAATCCTAAACGAATCTTGAGAGAAACAGGATAGTCTAATTTTTTTAAAATTTCTACAAGTTCTGCAACTCGTTTTGTTCTTTTCACCAGTGCTGCTCCACCTCCCTGAATAATAATATCAGGACTAGGACAGCCTAAGTTTAAATTAAAACATGCTGGGTTAATGTTGTAGGAATAAAAATCTTTTACAAATTCTTTTAATGTTTCAGGTTTTATTGCAAGGAGTTGTATTCCTGTTGGAATATCATTTTTTAAATCTAATAATCTCAAACTAGACTTATTCTTCTTTACTAAAGAATCCACACGAATCATTTCTGTGAATGTGAGATCTGCTCCGTGCTTATAACAAATTGTTCTAAAAGCGCAATCACTTACTCCTTCTAGAGGTGCGAGCCAAAGTTTCATTTATTTTAAGAAAGCTTTTTGTATTAAATAACTTTTGTTCCTAATTCATTTGCACTTTGTGTAAATGAGATATATTGTTCCATTGATAGAACATCAGCATAATGTCTAGTAAGAGCAATAACATGATGTACTTTTTTTAATGCTGTTCTTTTTTTCCCAAATTGGTTGTATACTCTTCCTAATTCTAAATTAGCTCGTAGAAGTCTTCCTACTGATTTTTCCGTTGGAAGAAGTTGAACTATTCCTGCATTTAAAGAAATAGCTTCAGAAAGATGTTGAAAAGCTTTTTCTTTATCTTCACCTTGATCTGCGTAAAACATTCCCAAATGAAAATGTGCTGCGGCACGATATGAATAATGCTTTTCTATTTTTGAAGTAAGATATAAGATTTGTTCAAGAAGATTTGAGGCTTTAAAATACATTTTAGATTCTAAAAGTATTTCTATACGGGAAAAAAGACCATCTAATCTTTCTTCTAAACTTTCTAGTTTATTTTTTGAAAGTTTTAGCCTTGTATCAGGTGCATGTTCTAAAGAGAACTCCTGCCAAAGTGGGTTTGAAGCAGGATGTTTAGAAGAAAATAATTCCATATAGCCTAAAGATCTCCTTGGAAAAGCATATTTACCATCTATTGCTGAAAAACTGATTACACTCATTTTTAAAAAGATATTTTTTCTTCTTTTAAAGATTTGTAGCAAGAAAGATGAGAAATATTTTAACCAGCAATTTATAAATAGCTTTTGGATCAGATGCCAGATGTTTCACAAAAAAATTGCAGGATGTATAATTATTGATGATAATAAAGTTCTTCTAATCAAGAAAAAGAATAATAATTGGTTTGAACTTCCTGGGGGGACTATTGAAAATAATGAAAGTCCAGAACAGACAGCAATGAGAGAAATGAGAGAAGAAATCTGTTGTGACGTGGAAATATTTTCTTTGTATGAAGAAAAAGAATTTGAACATAAAGGAAAATTCTATCATGGGACATGGTTTTTCGGAAAAATATCCGAAGGGCAAATCCCCATAATTGGTGAGCCTGAAGAATATAGTGAACTTTCTTTCATTCCTTTAGAGCAGCTTTCTGAAAAACCTCTTTCTCCTATAGTGCAGGATATGTTGCTAAGCATTCAAATTCCTAGTCGATAGTTTTATATAGTCTTTTTTATGCTAAAATACTATGGCAAAGGGCTTCCTCCCGACCACATGGAACGAAGGAACAGAGTATTACAAAAATTTTTCTGGCTTCGATATTATTTTCATTAGTGGTGATCCCTATTATGATCATCCTTTGAATGGAGTTTCTATTATTGCAAGACTTTTGGATAAGAAAGGGTTTAGAGTTGCAATTATTGCACAACCTTTGAAAGATGAAGACTATACAGCTTGCGGAAAGCCACGATTTTTCTTTTGTATATCCTCGGGGTTATTAGATTCTATGCTTGCAAATTATACTCCTATGTTGCATAAGAGAGAGAATGTTTTGGTCCCTGAAAGAGCATTAATGGTTTATACACAAAAAGTAAAAGGGGCATATAAAGGGTGTATGACAGTGCTTGGTGGTGTTGAAGCAACCCTACGCCGGTTTACTCATTTTGATTATCGAACAAATGAATTGCGACGTGGAATTCTAAATGATACAAAAGCAGATCTTCTTATCTTTGGAAATGGAGATAGAACAATCCTTACTCTTTTAGAGAGAATGAAAAAGGTTGAGAGAAAAGAAAAAGGGACAGACTTTGAAAAAGTTCGAGATAGTTTAGATCTCAAAAGCATTGATGGTATTGCATTTAGAATTAAGAAAGAAGAAATAGATCTAAATGTTCGAATGTTACCTAGCTATGAAGATTGTATTAAAGATAAAATTAAATTGAATAATCTTACACGTACACATTATCTTCTTCCAGAAGAAGCATTTATTGAGGCTTGTGGTTTGGGGTTTATTCAACACAATAGAGCTTCTCATACTTTACAAGAAAAAGAACTCGATCTCGTCTATGAACTTCCTTTTACACGGCAATTACATCCAAAAACAAAAAATATAGAATTTCAAGAGAATATGGTTGGAAAATTAGATAGTTCAGTGGTCATTGGCCGTGGATGTTGGGGTTCTTGTAATTTTTGCGTGATTCCTTTGATACAGGGAAAAGAAGTTGCAAAGAGAAGCCAGGAAAGCATTCTCAAAGAAATAGAACGTCTTTATTCACAGGGAAAGCAAACTATTAATGACTTGACTTTAGCAACATTAAACATGTATGGTTCTTATTGTGCACTTTATGATAGCCCTAAACAAATATATTCTCCTATTATTGAGAAAGAAATTACTGTATATAATAAAACTAAATATTGTAATCAACAATGTGTAGGCTGTCAATATAGAAAAATTTCTACAGACCTTGTTCCTATTCTAAAAGGGGTTGAAAAATTACAATTAAAATATAAGGGCAGAAGATTAGAATTACGCAGTGCTATTCGTCACGATATTATCCTTGAGCAAAAGGATATGTTCAGAAAAATGATGAAATTTATTACACGATTAAAAATCGCTCCTGAGCATATATCTATGGAAGTATTACATCAAATGAATAAAGGAAATCCAGAAGTTTTCAGAGAATTTCTAGCATTTTACAAACAAGTGAATAAAGAACAAAAATCCAACAAACATCTTGTACCTTATTTTATGGCTGCACATCCTGGAACAACAAAGAAAGATATGGAAGAATTAAAGAGATTATGTAATGAAGAAGAGATTTATATTAATTTAACACAAGTTTTTACTCCAACACCTGGAACTGTTTCTACAGCAATGTATTATACAGAAGAAAATCCATTAACAAGAAAGAAAGTGTATGTCCCTAGATCCTTTCGAGAGAAAAAAGATCAGAAGAATATTCTTTTAAATGATAAGTATGAAGATTTTTCTGATGAAAGCGGTTAAGAAAATAATCTCTGATAATTTGCAAATATAGAGTGTTCTACTTCTTTGGCATCCATTCCTTTAATCTCAGCAATTTTCTTGATACTTAACTCAATATATGCCGGTTCATTTCGCTCACCTTTTTTTGGGGAGAGAAAAGGCGCATCCGTTTCAGTTAATAATTTTGTAATAGAAACAATCTTCACTAGATCCTGAAATTGTTGAGAATGATTCACAATTGGAGGTATAGAAAAGGTATAACTTAATTTTTCTGCACGTTCGATTAACTTCAACTTCCCAGAAAAACAATGAAGAATAACTTTCTTTGCATGCATTTCTTCAAGCACATCAAGTACTTCTTTCTCTGCTTTTCTAGAATGAATAAGCATTGGGAGATTCTTTTTCATTGCGAGCTCAATCAGCTTCTTAAAAGAATGAATCTGTTTTTCATGCTCTCCATAAGTAAAATCTAGGCCTATCTCACCAATAGCTACTGGCTTTTGCTTTGCAATCCATGCAATCTCTGCATCTATCTCTTTTTGTGGGAGTACTGCTGTTTCACTTGGATGCAGACCTAAAGCTGCTTTTACTAAAGGAAATTCTTTTGCTAAGGCTAAAGTCAGTCGATTATCTTGAATCGTACAGCCATTGTTAATAAGAGCAACACACCCAGATCGTTCAATGACTTCTTTTCTATCTGCATCAAAAGTTTTGTCTGTGAGGTGTGTGTGAACATCGATAAACATGGTAAAGAACAAAGAATATGGCTATTTAAAGTTGAGCAAAGCATGAGCTGTAAAGTTAGCGTCAGGTAAAAGTGGCTTTTTCCGTAGATTTAATAAAGCAAGTCAAATCTTTAGATTATATGACTAAAGTTGTATTAATTTCATGTGGAAGTCCAATTCCTAAATCAACTCAGATATAATCGGAATGGAATATCTTATTATGGAAAACAATTTGAGAAAGACTATGCATAAAAAGTGATTGATTTTTTAGAGACAATTTATCAGAGATTACAAAAGTGAGCAAAAACATGGACATCATCCTTCAAGAATCACAAACACCTGGAAATATTGGTGCAATTGCTAGAGCAATGAAAAATTTTGAACTGAACACTTTAATTCTACTAAACCCACAATGCAATCATCTCAGTAAAGAAGCTCTTGATCGAGCGAGTCATGCGAAAGATATCTTGCAAAATGCGAAAATCATACAGAAATTAGACTACGATACACTCATAGGCACGACTGCAATCATTGGTACTGACTACAATCTCAACAGAACCCCTATCACTCCAGAAACTTTAGCAAAAATGCAGTTAAAAGGAAAGATAGGACTTTTGTTAGGACGAGAAGATCATGGTTTAAACAATGAAGAATTAGAAATGTGTGATATTATTGTCACTATTCCTTCTTCAAAAAAATATCCTACCATGAATGTCTCCCAAGCAGCAGTCATTCTTCTCTATGAACTCTTTACACATTCTAAAAAACTCAAA
>CAYHUV010000021.1:0-12199 GCA_964359695.1 Candidatus Woesearchaeota archaeon | reverse complement strand
TCAATAGCCAAACTTTCTCCATTCAACTCTTCCCATTTCAAATCTCTCTTATCAACTAATTCAGAAATCTTTACTCCCATAATAATCAAAAAGAGAAATTCATATAAATACCTTGCGATGTAAAGAAGAAAAGTGGTGATAAAACATATTTCTTTTAAACATGGCTGGTGGTATTTCTACCGAGTGCATGAGCCAAAAACACAAGCTCTTACTAAAAGTTACCCTGAACTCAAAAAATATCTTTATGATGTTTTTGACAACTGCCCTCATGATTATTTCCAAGTAGAGCCTCGCTCCTCTAAATTAAAATTTAATATTCAAGACATAGACCTTAAACATATAGATAATCACAAACTTACTGAACTTACCAAGCAAGGTCTTAGTATTAATGCACAACGTTACCAGTCCAATCATTCAAAAGTGCAGTTATACATGCTAGAACAAGATACAAACACCATAGCCATCGAAGTGCCCCTTTGGTTGCATAGTGAAGAATTCCCCTCATATGAAAAAATATTCAATACAAACAATCCTTTAACAGGTCATATTGATGCTCTACGTATAGAAGATGATAAAATTTGGATATGGGATTACAAACCAAACGCAAAATTAGAAAAATTTGCTTCTACACAAGTTTTCTTTTACGCCTACATGCTTTCAAAAAGATCAAATATCCCATTAGATAATTTTCGTTGTGGTTATTTTGACTCAATTAATACCTATATTTTCAATCCAAATGGCTGCAAAGTCTCCCAAACTGAGCAAAAAACCCTAAAAAATCTCCAGAAACTTTTTTAAAAGGATTAGCTTCTAAAGTAGCCATGCAAAAGCTTACTCTTATTTTTAGTGACACCGAATTTGGAGCAGGAAATGCAACCGATGATTTTGTAGAAGATGAACTTCTAATTGATACTCTTAAAAAACATTTTGATCAAGGGAAACAATATCCATTAGATTTTATTTTTAACGGAGATACCTTTGATTTTATGAAAGCACCATACAAAGGAAAATATCCAAGGCATATTACGGAAAAGATGTCACTCTGGAAACTTGAAGAAATTCGAAAAGCACACCCATTATTTTTTATAACTTTAGCAGAATGTCTAAAAACAAATCCACAATCAAGAGTTATTTTCATTCATGGCAATCATGATTTCGATTTAGAATTCTCAAGAGTACAAAAAGAACTCAAAGAATTTATTACAAAAGATAAAAAAGAACAAGATCGTATCTTATTTCCTGGTTTTGACTTTACAGATGGCCTTTTGCATATCGAACATGGTTCACAATTAGACGAATTTTTCAAAGTAGAGCCAAATAAATTAGTCTATGATTCTCCAAACCAAATTGTAGGAGAGCCGTTTCTTCTAAAACCTTGGGGCTATAATGTACTGTATGAACATTACATTTTCATCAAAGAAGAATATCCAATTATTGAACGTTTAAATCCTCGAGCTAGGACAATCGAGCTTCTTCCATTTAAGCTCAAAATCAAAATACTTGGAGGGACACTATGGTACATCCTAAAAGTATTTTTTTATACACAATGGAGGCATAAAGAAGACCCTATGTATAGATTTACTCCTTTAGAATTCAAAAAATACATGTATAATTTTTTTAAGGGGGAATATGAACTAGGAATAGATAAACAAGCAAAAAGAAAACTAAGAAAGAATCAATTCAAGGTTATTTGCTTTGGACATACACATCGCCCAAAGTTATGGGAAGTTAAAGAAAAATTTATGCTCAATACAGGAAATTGGAGAGATGAATATCAGTTAAATGAAAAGACAAAAATGTATTTACCCAAGGTAAAAAGTTATGCTTTCATTCTTCATGATGAGAAAAGAATACAAACATTAGAATTAAAAAAAGTAAAATCTAAACAAAAGCCCATATCTATTGAATATATTAAAGATTATTCTAGAAAAGAAACTAATACCCAAACAAACTTTTCTGTCCACTAAGTAGCTCATCAAACTTTAATCCTAAAAAAACAAGCACTGAGTCAGCAATAGGCTTGATTTGTTTCTGAATATAATGCTCATAATTATAGCTCCCCTTAAAGTTTTCATAAGGTTCAATGCCTTCAACACTATACACATACTTCACAAGAGTTCCTTTGAATCCCTTTTGTTTTCTTGCAGCTTGAACATGGGGAGGAGTAGTTTTCGTATAATCCTTCAATGGTTTTCGTAATGACTTTTTATAGACAAGCAAGGCATCATATTTTCCTTTTTTCAAATCTTTTACAAAATGAGAAATAAACTCCTCAACTTTTTGTCCAGTAAACACACGCATAAGCAACTCTTCTTGAAACTTCTTGGCAAGAAGCGTCCAATCTCCTCGTACAGCTTCCATTCCAACAACTTCTAACTTTCCATGCACTAAACCAGCATATCGTTTCTTCGCACCTTTATCTGCTCCTCGTAAACGAGGCATAATAAACTTACTATAAACTTTTTCAAATTCTAAATGAAGATAACTATCCAGATAATATTTTGAGCGAATAAAATCTTTTAACATTCCGTTCATTTTATCTTCTAACTCTTTTCCTAAAACTTCAGGATCTTTTTTTCCTGCAACAACAAAACAACTATCTGTATCAGAATAAATTACTTCATATCCTTCTTCCCGAATCATTTCTGCAGTTTTTTTAATAAAGAATTGTGCAAAGGAAGTAATAGCATTTGCCAAATCTAAACTGTAATAACGACAAAGTGGAGATGCCATGACTCCAAAGAATGAGTTCATAAGAATCTTAATGGCATATCTTCCAACTTCATCTTTTTTCTTTCTATACTCTTCTCGAACATCCATAAGCTCACTAATAATTTCTGGCATGATCCCTTTCACCTTGGAAAACGTTGCTCCATTCGGTGCCTTAATACCTTTTTTTCCAAAACTTAATGGATCAATATTAAATGTTTTCATAAGAGAAGGATACAAGGACTTAAAATCAAAGACAAGAATATTATCATAAAGCCCTGGGATGGAATCCATCACATATCCGCCAATAATAGATTCTTCTTTCACACTATGGCCGGCAGAAGACGCAACATATCCCCTCTCTCGTAATTTTTTCAGATACAGGGCATCTAAAGAAGCAATACTTCCTTTGACTTCATCTATCATAAGACCAGTGAGTGCACTTCTTCGAATAAACAAAGAAAGAAGAGTGCTCTTCTCAAGTATATCTAAAACAAGCTCAGAATCCTTCAGATTATACAACACAAGTTTTTGTTGATTTCTTTTATACATCTCTTCAATCTCATCACCTTTATTCGTAAACGCAATCGTTTTCCCCTCTTGAAGAAAATGTTGTGCTGCAGTTTCTAATTTATAATCATTTAACTTTGTAGTATCTTTCACCCAAGGAAGTAAATCAATAATTTGCCTTCCCTCAGCAAGAACTCGAGACCGAGAAAAATATCCTTGCTTCAAAGTAATTTTACTAACTGTATCAAATCTTCCTAAAATAAAAGGCACCTCTAATTTTTGGCATCTCTTTTTAATAACTTGAAGATCAAAATCAATGACATGCCAGCCTAAAACTAAATCAGGATCAAGTTCTTTAAGAAGAGCAAAGAATCGTTCTAACAACTCTTTTTCTGTAGCAAAAGACTCAGCTTGTTTTAATTTATCCTCGGAAACAATGAGTACTTTTTTAAAAGTCCCGCAAACAAGGGATATACTATAAATAGTTCGCGCTCGTGAATCTGTTTCAATATCTATTGCTAATAATTTTAATGGAACAGAGAAAGGCTCTAAAACTTTCAAATCAGGATTGGTATATACTTTCATATCTCCTTGATAAGAATAATCCCCATTGACTTCAACAAAGGCCTGAATCTTTTGATCAATCAAAAACCTTCGCGCAAATTGAATATCAGCTTCATAACATTGAATCTTTTCAGGTTCAAACACTTTTCGTAATGCAGCAACATCAGATGGAATATCAACAACAATTTTCACAACTGCATGTCCATGAAAATCTTTGAAAGGAACTTCCTCAATATCAAAATCTTCTAAGTTTTGCGCTTGAGCAAGATCACTTTTTTTAATAAAAAAATAAGGCCTATAATTGGAAAGAACAAGAAATGCTTCTCCTTCTTCAGATCTTCCAAAGAGGCTTACAAAAGCTTTCCCATGAATAATTCTATAGGAAGCATCAACAATAAATCCTTTCATGAGAAGAATAAATTTGTAGAAACTTATAAAACCTATTATTCAGCATTCTTATCAAATCCTGCCTCAATATCAAAAGATAAAACTTAAAAATACATAGAAAAATACCCCCAAATATGACCCTAGAAAAAATTATAGTAGATCCTCAAAACCATCCTTTCTTTAGGCAAGAATTGGCATTTGAAATGTCAACGAGTTCTGATAACCAATGGAGAACATATTATGATCTAATGTTTGCTCTAAATAACTGCTACGATAGTTTAGATCGATATCTAATAAATTTTGAAGAGATTCATAGAGGGAAGGAACCTACATATTCGGAATATGTAAAACCACAACTTCTTAAAATAAAAGGACTTTTTAAAGAAATAGAAAATATCTTTGAGGAAAAAATAAGAGGTTTAGAATATTCCCCTCAAAAGAGTAATGTTGTCCAACAAATGTTCAATGTTCATAGAAGTGGAGCATTCCTTTTCTTTCTTACTCACATAAATGATGGAACGGAAAAAATAAAGGATTATGTTATAAATTTTATAGATTTCATTAAAAAAATAAAAGATGAAGATATAGAATACTTTCAACCACAAGGAAACGAATTTAGTAGGATAGATCTTGCTGTTTTCGAAATAATATTAGAACAGCGAATAGAGTTTATGAAGAATCCATATGATAGAAAAGAAAAGGAAAGACTCGAACAAATAAGAATAGAACACTATGAGGTCTTTGCTCAGATAGGCAGTGGTATGGGAAGAGACGTCTACAAAGCACGAAACTGGAAGGATGGTTATTTCTATGCTTTAAAAATTGATAAAAAAGGAGAAAGCATTAACCGCAAAGAAAGAGAGGAATATTATGAAGAAGGCGAGCTAGCAAAAGCAGAATTTGATGCTGCTCGAAAGCTTACACACAAAAATATTACTCGTGCATATGCAAGAGGAACACTTGATGATAAGATAAATTATTTCATAGAAGAATATATAGATGGAATATCTTTGGAAGAAATAATAAATCGAGAAGAAGATTACAAAATCAATAAAGAAGCACTAATACAAATTATTGAAGGAGTATCATACTTGCATCAAAATGGATATGTACATCGTGATTTAAAGCCAAGTAATATTCTTATACCATTTAAGTTTTTTCAAGATGAAGGAAATGAGTATGAAAAAGCAATTCGTATCGCAGACTTGGAGCTTGCAAGGCATATAAGCACGCATGCTTTTACTGAGCCTAAAAAGGGAGGAAGACATAGTGCTCCTGAACTTGTAGAATATGGAATTATATCTCCAGCAGGTGATGTCTTCTCTTTAGGGATTATATTTTATCAAACATGGACAAGAGAACATCCCTTTTTATTTGAGCAGTCTAAAAATATAAAAGATAATAAAACAGAGATTGAAAAAAATATTTTGAACCAAAATAAATATAGCCTCCTAAGAGAAAAAATAAGGGCAAACAAAAAGATTCCTGAAGTTTGGAAACAAATTATTATAAAATGTTTAGAATATAACCGAGAAAATAGATATCAAAATGCAGAAGAAATTTTATTAGAAATTAAAATCATATAAATCTTTTCCCATTCAAAATAATCCTAATTCCTTATAGACAAAACTAAGCATATCTGTTTGCTGTTCAATAGCCCTGCTTCGAGAAACTGCATCTAAAAAAGCCCTTGCACGTATATTCTGTGCACTTACCCACTCAGTAACACGAGGAGTATCCTCTTCTAGCCATTGATATACATCTTCATTCATAAAATAAAGAAAAGAAAAGAAAAGAAAAGAACTATAAAAACTTAACCAAAATAATTAGTCTTAGAATGAATCTCTGCACCACGCGCTGTTCGTATATAACTCTCTTCAATTTCTTTATACCTTTTCATATCTTCTTCACGCACAGAAGCCTTAACTTTCTCTAAAGCTTTTTCAAAATGTTCCATACTTACTTCAGTCGCATTCACATTTTCTCGTAGCGCAATCATTCCAGCTTCACGACAAAGAGCCTCAATATCACTTCCTACAAAATTAGCTGTTTTTCCTACAAGCACTTTAAGATTCACATTCTTTCCAAGAAGAACTTTCTTATCATACCTTGGATCTTTCTCTCTCTCTTTCAGATCTTTTATTTCCTTATCTTTCGTATACAGTTTAAATATTTCCATTCGTGATTTCTCATCAGGTAAAGGAGTAAGGAGTATCCTATCGAATCGTCCAGGTCGTAAAAGAGCTGGGTCTAAAATATCAGGCCTATTTGTTGCAGCAATCACCACAACATCTCGCAACTCTTCAAGCCCATCAATTTCTGTAAGCAAAGTATTCACCATTCTTTCAGTGACACTATTTCCAGAACTCATTCCTCTTCGTGCTGCAATCGCATCGATCTCATCAAAAAAGATAACTGTAGGCGCAACTTGTCGTGCTTTTTTAAATATTTCCCGCAAACCTTTCTCGCTCTCCCCAACGAACATATTCAAAAGCTCAGGCCCCTTAACTAAAATAAAATTCGCTTCAGATTCTTTTGCAACAGCCTTTGCAAGCATGGTCTTTCCACAACCAGGAGGACCATAAAGTAATATTCCTCTTGGCGCACGAATACCCATTTGTTTGAATCTTTGAGGGAATTTCATAGGCCATTCCACAGCTTCTTTCAAATCCTCTTTAATTCCATCTAATCCACCAATATCAACCCAATGAATATTTGGAATTTCTACTAAAACTTCTCTCATACCAGAAGGTGAAACCACTTTCATACCTTCTTCAAAATCAGAATCAGTAATCACTAATTTATCCAGAATTTCTTTAGAGATAGGTTGATTTTCTTTAAAATCAATATCAGGAAGAATTCTTCGAATAACACAAATTGCAGCTTCTTTACATAATGCAGCAAGATCAGCCCCAACAAATCCATGTGTTCGATCAGCCCATTTTTTTAGATTCACATCTTTATTTAGGGGCATATTTCTTGTATGAATTTTTAACACGTTCAACCTTCCTTCTTTTGAAGGCACACCAATAACAATCTCTCTATCAAACCTTCCTGGCCTTCGCAATGCAGGATCTATAGAATTAGGCCTATTCGTTGCAGCAATAACTACAACTTTTCCTCTTTCTTGCATACCATCCATTGTTGCTAAGAGTTGCGCAACCATTCTTTTTTCTACTTCACCATAACTTTCTTCTCTTTTACTTGCAATTGCATCAATCTCATCAATAAATAGAATAGAAGGAGCTTTCTTCTCTGCTTCTTCAAATTTTTCTCTAATTTTTTTTTCTGCCTCACCAACAAATTTAGACACAACTTCTGGCCCATTAATAAGAAGAAAAGTAGCATCAGATTCATTTGCCACAGCTTTAGCTAAGAGAGTTTTTCCACATCCAGGTGGCCCATGAAGTAATATTCCTTTAGGAGGTTCAATACCAAGTCTTTCAAACAATTCAGGATGCTTCAATGGCAACTCAACCATTTCTCTAACTTTCTTAATTTCTTCAGTGAGTCCACCTATATCCTCATAACTAATGTAAGACGCTTTCTCTTCTAGAACTTCCACAGCCTTAGTACTAAATTTCAAATCAGTATTTTCTGTAATAACAAGTGCACTTTTTGGAAAACCATCTGCAACAACAAATCGCAAACCAGCAATACCAAAACCCCCCATAAAATCATCTTCAAACAATTGGAAAACATCTTCAAAAAAAGGATTATCTGACATCGCACTCCTTCTTCTTCTCGTCCCACCTAATGCAAGAATATCTCCTTTTACAACAGCTCTGCCTAAAAGTCCTCTTTTAAACATATTAGGATCAACTTTAATCGTAACACCTTTTTGTGCAGGTGCAATAGTCACTGCTTTTGCTTCTTTAACAACGGCTCTTCTTACTTTAACTACTTCTCCAATACCAGTCTTCGCATTTCTTCGTACAATTCCATCCATACGAATAACAGTTTGCCCAATATCAGTAGGATATGCCCTATCTACAATCCCAACTGTCTTTCTTCCTCCCTCAATTTCAACAATATCTCCTACACGAACACCAATCTCCCGCATAGTTTCAGTATCTATACGAACAACCCCTTTATAGGCTTCTTCTTGTAGAGCTTCCATAACCTTCAAAGTAACTTCATTCATGATATTTTCTTCCATTTTGATCCTATTAATAAAGCTTTCTTACCCCCCTGATCAGTTTTATCTTCCCCATTTTAATAGGAAAATTATTACCTATAGATTATTAAAGTTTAGGATTCGAAAATAAAAAAATACTTATTTCAATAACTTCTGAAAAAAGGCATCTAAACATTTAATTTCTGGTTTTCGCACATTAAGCTGATAGAATTGAATATTCTTAATTTTCTCTACTTCTTTAATAAATCCTTCATCTAAAAGATAATGTAGAATTTCATATGCCCTTTTCCTATTAACATTTATTTCTTTAACAATATCATTAAACGTAAAATGTCTTCTTGGTAACTCCAAAAGAGACTCCAAAACTTTTGTCTCAGGGCTATATCCTAAAAATTGACAAAACAAATTCTCAGATGAGTGTTTCATTTTGATATACTTATTAATAATCACGGCTATATAAACTTTTGCCAGGTATAGTGTTTCAAATTGGAACATAGCCTGTTTCAAAAAGGAAAAACTATTTAAATAAGTTCAACAAGCAAAACAAAATATGAAAACGAGGAATATAATTGGATTAACCACCCTTCTAAGTGCAACATTTTACACAAAAGAGACACAATCAAACTTCTCAAGTTTAACACAAAAAGGAAGTCCATCAAAAGAACAAGTCTGTGAACTCCCTTTAGAAGAAAGACTAAGCGTTGAAGAACAAACTAAAAGATTAAATGAAATGCATAACTATAATATGACTTCAGAAGATCTTATTTTTATCACAAGAGTAACTTATATGGAATCTGGTAACGACCCAAAAGCAAAAACTCAGGAAGATACAAGAAAAGGTTGGGAAGGAGTAGCACAAGTTATTCTCAATAGGTACTTCTTTGACAAAAACCATAACACACATTTATTTGGAAAAGGATCTGGTTTAAGAGGAATTATAGAAGCAAAAATGCAATTTCACCCTGTATATTTCTTCCCTAAACTTTTTGATGAGAAAACATTTAGAGATAAAGAAGGAAGAATAATCTTAAATTACGGAAGGATTAGCCCAAAGAAAGTAACTCAAGTATACGATACTGTTATCTCAGTACTCGAACAAAAAAATAATGACATTACAGATGAAGCAGTATTTTTTCATGCAGACTATGTCAAAAAAGGAAGAAAAGAAGGAACAAGAGCATTTTATTTAAAAAAAACACCTTGCCTAACGAGATTTACTACAAAAATAAACACACATAAGTTTTTTGGAACAAATTGCCCTATCGATCCATATGCAGAAAGTATTATAGAATAGCTAATTTGTTACCAAAAAGAAGAAAAAGCCCATTTACCTTTAATTATTCATGCTCCAATTTTTACACTTTCCAGAGGATATTTCTCTGATATATGGCCCTCCTGCATCTGGGAAGAGTACACTTTGTTTACAAATTGCAGCAAACAATCCTGGAAAAGTGATCTTTATAGATACAGAGAATTCTTTTAACATAGAAAGACTTCAACAAATGAATCCCTTAGTTCAGCTAGAAAATATTATCGTTCTCAACGCAAAGAGATATTCTGAACAAACAAAAGCCGTAGCAAATATAAAAGCAACAAAAAATATTTCATTAATCATTATAGACTCATTCACTGCACATTATCGAACAAAAACAAAAGAGGAAAAAAAACTATTCATAAATAAATCCTTCAAAAAAATGCTCGATGAACTCAAAATACTCAAAATTCCAGTTATCATAACTTCCCAAATTTACACTGACTTCAAAAACCAAAATCTGCCTATTGCAAAGGAACTTCTTAAGAAGTACGTAGCATATACTTTAAGATTAGAAAATAAAGGAAAAAGAAAAGCAATAATTGAAGAAACAAAAGTCGATATTCCCTTTATAATTACTGATCAAGGCATAGAAGTATAAGGTTGTTCTTCAGCAGAACGTGATTCTTGTTCATTACTGGGAGTTGCAATACTCTTTCGATATTCTTCTTTCTTAGGACAAATGGGATTAATACAGAAATTCCACGGCCTTTTTCCTTTCTTAATCAATAATACTTCAGGGAAAGAACAAGCACTACATTGTTTATCAGAATTCTTTGCAAGAAACCCTCTTGGGAGAGAAAAAGTAATTTTACATTCAGGATATTTTGAACAAGCAATAAAATAACTCTTAAACTTAGGTGTATATCTTATTTGAGAATCTCCTCCACAATCACACTTTTTCACAAAACTAGCTTGCTTCATCGTCTCTTGATACGACCCAGAAAGCTCTTTTCCTATTTCTTTCTCATGTGTTTTAAACTGGGTCAATACTTTACGAAGATGCACCTCAGCATGTGCAAGAACCTCTTTTTCTGTACTTTTCCCCTTCCTAATTTTATTCATATCTTTTTCAAAATCTTTTGTTAACTGTTCATCAAGAATATCTGGACAATATTTTTCTAAAACCTCAACAGTTTTCAAACCAAGATCAGTGACTTCAATAGAATCTCCTCGCTTCAAATAATTTCTATCAAAAAGACTCTCTACAATCTCAGATCGTGTTGCTTTCGTCCCAAGATTTCTCTTCTCGAGTTCTTTAATAATAGAAGCGGGTGTATATCTTCGTGGAGGACTTGTTTCTTTATCCAAGATTTTCAACTCTTTCACATGCAACTCTTGTTTTTCTTTGACATGTACTTCAGCTTCTTCTAATTTCACATAAGGCCTATAGAACTTGTGCCAATTCTCTTCTATAGTTCTCGTTCCCTTCGCAAAGAAATTTTCTTTATTAACATCAATAGTGACAGAAACAGTTTCTCGTACTGCAGCCTGTGCAAATGTAGCAAGAAATCTCTTCACAACAAGATCATATACTTTTGCTTCCTTAATTTCAAGACTCCCAGGAACTTCTCCGGTAGGATAAATTGCAGGGTGTGCCTCATCTTTTTTCTTTCCATTATTAGGCTTCAATTCTTTTTGTTTTAACAATTCTTTCGTAAGAGCACTATACATTTGCTGTCCACTCAATTTCTGAAGAACTTTTTTATATCCAATACTTTCTGGCAACTGATTCGAAGATGTTCTCGGATAAGAGATATAAGAATTAATATACAACACTTGTGCAATTTCTAAAGTTTCTTTAGGTTGAATACGAAAGACACGATATGCTTCTAATTGTAAGGCAGTCAAATCAAAAGGGTGAGGAGCATCTTGTTTGAATTGTTCCTTATCAAGTTTTGTCACAACAGCTTTTTTACCTTGACATCGAGCATAAATCTCTTCAGCCTTCTTTCTCTCATCAAATCTTCCTTGCTCATGCTGTGCAATGAGCTCTTGTGTATCTAATTCTAATTCCCAAAAGGGTACAGGTATAAAAGTTTGAATATCTTTCTCTCGAGAAGCTAATAATTTTAATGCTGGTCCCTGAACACGTCCAGAACTCAAAATCTTAAACATACCAGTGGCATTCTTAATCGAAAGAGTAAGTGCTCGAGAAAGATTAATTCCAAAAATCCAATCTAGTTCATGTCGTGTGATACCTGCTTCTGCTTGACCCATATCAATATGTTTCATAACCTGTGCATACGCTTCTCGAAGGTCTTCTTTTGTAGTGGTAGAAAACTTCATTCGCTGAGCATCTTTTTTTCCGCAAGCAAAACGAACAATATTATACCCAATTACCTCTCCTTCAACATCATAATCACAAGCAACAACAATTTCTTGAGATTCTTTTGATAACTTCTGAATTAACTGTAAATAAGGTTTCGTAAAGGCAGCCCCTTTATTGACTTCATAGGAAGCCTTCCATTCAATATCAAAGACAGGATAAGTCCAACCCTTCTTATTCTTTTCAGTAACTGTATACAAATGACCAACTGCACAAGCAACAATAATCTTCTCACCATTATGTGTGAGTT
>CAYHUV010000020.1:0-12333 GCA_964359695.1 Candidatus Woesearchaeota archaeon | reverse complement strand
TCTCTAATACTATCAAGAAAAATGAAGAAAAGACTAAAGTATTTATAACCTCTGCAGTAAAGTTAAGCCTTGCACTCAGTTTGATTCTTTCATTTCTTCTTTTCATACTCTCAGATTGGTTAGCAGTCACATATTTTCATAATGGGAATTTAAGTATTATCCTCAAGATTATTGCAATAGCCATTCCATTTGGTGTAGTCCGTTCTATCATTCAAGCGACACTTCGAGCATTTCAATTAATTAAACTTGATACATTAATTCGCGTTTTTGAGAACCTTACAAAAGTAGCTATAGTTATTCTTCTTTTATATTTAGGATTAGGAGTTATAGGCATTGCACTTTCTTACACTCTCTCTATATTTTTGAGTTTCATTCTTGCTTTATTCATCCTAGAAAATAAGATATTAAAACTCTGGCATCACAGAAAGACTCCACTCATAAACAAAGAACTTTTATTTTATTCTTGGCCATTATTATTAAATAATCTTTCTATTCTCATCTTCAATTGGACTGATACAATAATGTTAGGTATTTTTCAAAATACAACCCAAGTAGGACTTTATAATACAGCTGCACCAACAGCAAATTTACTTTCTATTGTAAATAAAAGTATTATGGCAATTTTCCTTCCTATCACCACAAGTGTCTATATACAAGAGAATAAAGAAGAATTCAAGAAAATTTTTAAAACCACAATTCGTTGGATTCTTTTAATAAACTCTTTTGGTTTAGTCATTCTTTTTCTCTTTGCAAAAGAAGTATTAAGTTTATTTTTCGGGCAAGAATATGGAATAGCATATATTACTCTGATGATTTTAGTAGTTTTCTTTATGATCAGTGCAATTTCTGATGTGCCAAGAGAAATTCTTTTGATGGTAAAAAAAACAAAAACAATCTGGTATGTCACACTTGGAGGGATTATTGTAAATGGTTTATTAAATTACTTACTTATTCCTAAATGGGGGATAATTGGAGCCGCAATAGGAACCGGTTCTGGTTTTCTCATTACAACCGTTCTTTTCTTCTATATGGCATATAAAGAAACAAAATTCTTTCCATTTGATAATGGACATCTCAGAATTTTCCTTGCAATTTTTGGTACTATAAGTATTATATTTGTAATAAAAAGTAAATTTATAATTAATTTAAAGGTAACAATAATCCTAATGATTGCAACCATTATTCTCCATTCAACTTTGTTATTCTTTCTAAAATGCATAAGAAAAGAAGAAAAAGATATTCTAAAAGCAGGAATTCAAAAGCTCCGTTCTAGCACATTATAAGAAGCAAAATCTACAAGAGAACAACATAAAATTTAAAAAGACACTTTGTAAAAAGTAGCTTATGGTTAACAAAGAAACCACTTTATGTATTTCTATTGCAGAGAGACCAGGAAATTTTGGTGCTGAATTTCATAACAGGGGATATTTAGCATTAGGATTAAATTGGCTTTACTTACCAAGACAAGTTCCCCCGGAGAATTTAGAAAAAACTATTCAAAGCATGAGAGTCTTAGAAATACGTGGTTGTAGTGTTTCTATGCCACATAAAGAATCAGTTATTCCATTCTTAGATTTTCTTGATTCAACTGCATCATCCATTGGAGCAGTAAATACTATTGTAAACAGAAATGGAAGATTAGAAGGATATAATACTGACTATTCTGGTGCTAAACAAGCACTCCAAAAAATAGGGCCCATAGAACAAAAAAGAGTAGTTATTTTAGGTGCAGGTGGAGCAGCACGAGCAGTTGCACAAGCAATCTATGATCATAGAGGAAGACTTACAATCACAAATCGAAGTGAAGAAAAAGGAAGAAATCTTGCAAGAAAATTAAAAGCAGAATATATTAACTGGGAAGAAAGAAATAATATTGAAGGTGATATACTCATTAACGCAACATCTATTGGAATGAAATTAGGAGATTGTTCACCATTAACTAGAGGAACAATAAATAGATTTCATACTTTAATGGATATAATTGTAACAAATAATACAGCTCTAACTATGATAGGAAGAAATCTTGGTAAAGAAATTATCACAGGAAAAACAATGACTGCCTATCAAGCTGCAGCACAATTCAAATTATACACAGGAGAAAATTTTCCTATAGACATTTTAAAAGGATATTTGATATAATATGGAAAAACTAAATTTTATACTTGATGTTGATGGTGTTTTAACAACCGGGCACTTTCTCTATTCTATGGAAGGAAAAGCTTTCAAAATTTTTGGACCCCACGATGGAGACGGGTTAAAGAAAATAAAAGATAAAGTTAATATTAAATTTATTTCTGCAGATAAGAGAGGATTTCCAATAACAGAAAAAAGAATTTTAGATATGGGTTTTACAGTAGATCTTGTTCCAGAAGCAGATCGCTTAAACTATTTTAAAGAAAAATATGGATTCGAAAATACAATATTTATGGGAGATGGAATCTTTGATGCAGAAATATTAAAGTTATGCAAATTTGGAATTGCACCAATAAATGCAAGGAAGGAAGCAAAAGCAGCTGCACATTTTATTACAGAATCCAAAAGTGGTGAAGGTGCAGTCTGTGATGCATGTTTAGAAATAGAGAAAAGATTTTTTAGTGGAGCACAAAATGAATGAGTATAAAGTATGTATTCTTGCAGCAGGAGTTGGTTCCCGTATGGGTGCACTCTCAGACAATATAAACAAAAGCGTTCTTACTATCAATTTTAAAGGGACAATCTCTTATATAATTGATAAATTTCATCAAGATACAGAATTCGTTATTGCAGTAGGGCATAAAAAAGAAACAGTCATTGATTATCTTGCTCTTGCTCATCCAGATAAAAAATTCACTTTTGTTGAAGTAGATAAATATCTCGGCCCAGGAACAGGCCCGGGTTACTCTCTATTGCAATGTAAAGATCACTTACAATGCCCATTTATTTTCTCAGCAGCCGATACAATTGCAATTGAAGAAATTCCTGAGCCAACTGAGAATTGGTTTGGTATTGCCTCTGTAAAAGATCCAGAAAGATTTTGTACTGTCAAGATAAAAGATAATCTTATCTATCAACTAGATGATAAAATCAAATGTGATAATAAATTTGCATTTATTGGATTAGCAGGAATTAAGGATTATGAAGATTTTTTCTATGCATTAGAAAAAAATAAAGATATTATTGGTGGAGAAATTCAAGTTTCTAATGGTTTCAAAAAGCTTATTGAAAAAAAATTAGTACCTATTGGATTTACTTGGTGGGACACAGGATCATTAAAGAATTATATTGAAACAAATAAAAATTTCTCTGGAGGAGATAAAAAATTTGATTTCAGCAAAGGAGATGAATTCTTATATTTTGTAAATGGAAAGGTAATCAAATATTTTGCAAATGCAGATATCGCACAAAAACGTTGTTATAGAGCAGAAAATTCTTTAAAAGGTTTAACTCCAGATATTGAAGGAAAAAGAAATAATTTCTACTCTTATAAAAAATTAGATGGACAAACTCTATACAGCGTATTAAATAATCAGCTTGTTACAGATTTTTTACAATGGGCAAAGAAAAACCTATGGACTAAAAAACAGCTTTCTGCAGAAGAACAAATAGAGTTTGCAAAAGCATGTAAGTCTTTTTATTATGATAAAACTATTAAGCGAATAGAAGAAATGGAAAGAAAAAGATCTATTACTGATTCTGACAATTTCATTAACGGCGTTTCAGTTCCAAAATTAAAAGAACTATTCAATAAAATTGATTGGAACCATATCCAGAATGGAATTCCCAGTAATTTTCATGGAGATTTGCAATTCGACAATATTCTTGTAACAAGAGATAAAATTAGTAATTTACAAAAATTTGTTCTACTAGATTGGAGACAAGATTTTGGAGGCCTTACTTCACATGGAGATGTTTATTATGACTTAGCAAAACTATATGGAGGGATGATTCTTTCTTATCAGTTAATCAAAGAAGGAATGTTCTCTTTCGATATGAGTGGATCAAGTATATATTACAATTATTTCATCAAGAATGATCTTCTTGAATCAAAAGAGATTTTTGAAAATTTTGTAAAAAAAGAAGGTTATGATTTAGAAAAAGTTAAGACAATTACAGCAATTATTTTCTTAAACATGTCCCCATTACATAACGATCCTTTTGATCATATGTTATATTTTATGGGAAAAACAATGTTACATAGAGTATTAAATCAAACAACTGAAAACAAAGAGGGGTATTCAAAACAATGATGGAAGCAAAACAAGGAATTGGACCAATGAGTTCAGAGATTATTGAAGCAGTATATAGATATTCTCATTTTAATCGAGTGGAATTAATGCTTATTGCTTCAAAAAATCAAATAGATTATACTAAGGGCTATGTAAACAATTGGTCAACAAAAGATTATGCACAATTCTTAAGAACCCAGAAAGAAAAATACAAGAATAGTCGTGTAAAAATTTGTCGTGATCATTGTGGCCCTGGATTTAATGGGATTCATGAATTAGAAGATGTTTACAAAACAATTGAAACAGATATTGCAAATGGTTTCGATCTCATGCACATAGATTTCTGTCATTTTAAAGGATCAACTGAAGAAAAACTTTTAGAATCCAAAAAAGCTGTAGAATATTGTTTAAAACTAAATCCAAATATTCATTTAGAAATTGGAACAGATGAAAATATTGGAGCAAAATTTAGCATTAATGATCTATCAACATTAGAAGATGAAATAGATTTTTTCAAGAGTTTTTGTAAACCTGAATTTTATGTTGTTCAAACAGGTTCTCTTGTCCGTGAAATAAATCAAGCAGGGAAATTCAACAAGGATTTCATAACAAAAGTTGCAGAAGTTATTCATGGAAAAGGATTGAAAATCAAAGAGCATAATGCTGATTATCTCACAGGTGAAGAAATCGCAGAAAGAAATGGTATTGTTGATGCAATGAATATCGCTCCTCAGTATGGAGTAATTCAAACACAATATGTGTTGAATAGATGCCTCATGTACGGTGTACGTTTCGATGATTTTCTAAATATAATCTATAATGGTGGGAAATGGAAAAAATGGCTTGAAAAAAACACTGAAACAAACAAAATGCTTTGCTGTGTTATTGCGGGGCATTATCACTTTGCATCTCCAGAGTATAAAAAAATTATTACCGAATTAGAAAAATATGAAGATGTTAAAGAAAACATAATAAATCACATGATGGAGGTCATTGAGCATTATGATAAATATAAATCAAGTTAAAAACAAAAAAGAATGGGGTTATCATACACTTTTAGATAGACATCGCGATTATAACTATGATCGTTTTGAAATTGATCCTCATACTGAAATTGATCTCAAACCTTATGTACACCATTTTGGTGCATTATATGTTGTATCTGGATCAGGAAGATTAAAATCAAAAGAAACCACTACACCAATTATTGCTAATGGAACAAGCGGATTTTTCAGCTTCAATAATCTATATGAGATTATTATTTCTACCGAAAATGGGATTATTTTACAAGGTGTTTCAGTCAATGATAAACCAAAGATATTAAAAGAAGGATATAGAGTAGACAAATCTCATGCATGGGGACTAGGTGGAGAAGAACTTTGGTTACAATGGAATGAAAGAAATTGTTTCAAACGTATTATTCTTCCAGCAGGTAGAGTCACAAGCCTTCAATTTCATAGAGAGAAATATGAAACAAACTTTATCGTAGAAGGTCATGCTCGTGTCTATATGGGTAAACAAGAAGCAAATCTCGAAGAAACCAAAGCAAATTTAAGAGTAATAGAAGCTGGTCCAGGAAATTTTTTCCCAGTGCCTATTGGTCTTGTACATCGCATTGAAGCTCTTACAAATCTTGTTCTTCTTGAAGCATCAACAACCCACGTAGATGACGTTGTACGTCTAGAAGATGCAACAGGAAGAACAGATGGAAAGATTTTATCTGAACATAGAACTTAATTTTTTTATACTTGTTTATTCTTAGCAAACCACACATCATCTTGATTGGGATAGTCTTTTGCATCTAAGTTTTCTGCATAAAATTCCCCTAAATATTTAGGCCATACAGAAATTTCTGGATATAACTCCAATCCATAATACAATCCTAATTTAACTTTTCCTTTTCCAAAAATTTCAGTCCATAACGCCCTAGTAGTATTTACAGCAAGAAAACGTACTTTTTTAGTAAAAGGCATATTAATATATTCTAATTTTTTATTAAAATCTCTTCCAAAACGTTCAATACTCAAGAAATATCCATTCCATCTAAGTCTATAATTAAGATCTTTCTCTATTTTCTTAAACGTCTGAAAAAGAACTTTATCTTGTAACAAATATTTTTGTAAAAAAGCCTCTATTACAGGTCCTTTAGTAATATCATACTTATGTAAATAATAAGCTTGCAGATTCTTTCCTAAATCACCTGGAAAAGATTGTGAATGTACATGAAGAAATGCTTTTTGCGGATCAAACATCATGGGTTTTCCTCTCTCAAAATGCGGATCTGCTTTTTTCCCATCCCAAAAGACTTGATGTGTATGGTTCTCATAAAGATAAAAATTTCCTAATCCAACACGTCCAACAATAAGAAGAGATAGTACACCATGAATTGTTAATCTATCTGGAAGTAACTCCAATGGTTTATATTTAAAAAATCCTATTCTTTCTACAAACGGGACTGAATATATAAAAAACATATCATCTAAATGCCCTAAAGGGCAATCCGGTCTTGCTTTACCTAGCCCCATTCCACGGGCAGCAAAAGGAATCCTCTCCTTCTTCATAAGATTTACAAGAACCAGAAATTCATCCTCATTTAATGGCCAAGCATCAGTATGTAAATGCATTACATAATCACATCCTAATTCATTCGCAGCTGTACAAGATTTTTTAATACCATCAAGAATACGACAAGTAATATTTACACTAGAACGAAAATAAGGCATTCCTTTTTTAAAAGTAATATCTTCTCCTTGCACAAAAGCATCTACTGGAATCCCTCCCATATGCTTCTTAGCATCAGGATGATTGCTGCATACTGTAATAATATATTTTCCTTTCCAATTATTTCGAATAATATCAACCAGAAGTTGTAATTCCTCAAATTTATCATAAAGTGTAATAGCAATGCCTATTTTCATATTTGTGATTTTCTTCGTAAACTTTATAAAGATTACGTAATCTGTCGACAATAGAGACTATATATATCTTAAAACAAATTAAATAGAAAATACAGCGTAACAATACTAAAATACTAGCTATTTTAAATGAAATATAGAAATAGATGAAATATAACAAAAGCCTAACACAATGAGAGAACTAAACCTAATTTTTGAGCGTATTAAAAAGAACCCCGAAACACTTCCTATGAAGAGTTTTCGTTTTCTTAAAAAGAAATATTCCCAACTCCAAGCAAATAAAAGGGAAACCAAAGAGTATTTATCAAATGAAGAATTCAAAAGAAAAACAGGTTTTAAAAGTAAAGAAGATATTAACGAACATCATCTTTTTCTAAACACAGAACTCAAGGATAAACAGATTTTAGAGAACGCAGAAAAAATTATTCTTGGAAAATACGATCTTCTTGGCAAACGATATTTATTAAATGAAATCAACTGGCACAAAGATTTTAATTCAGGAAAGATTTGGGATAAAAAACATTATTCTAAGATCCAATATGATCTACCTTTTGAAAATGCAGATAAAAAAGTCCCATGGGAACTTAGCAAATGTCAACATTTTGTAACTCTAGGTTTAGCATTTCAACAAACAAAAGACAAACGTTTTTTTAATGAATACAAAAAACAAACAGAATCATGGATAAAGGAAAATTCTTATGAAATAGGTATTAATTGGGTCACTCCAATGGAATGTGCTATTCGAGCTATTAATTGGATAGAAGCATATAACCTGTTTAAAGAGGAAATTTCTGAGGATTTTACTTTAGATCTTGCAAAGCAATTTTACTTACACGGAAAATTCATTCGCAATAATTTAGAATGGAGTCCAAAAAAAGAAAATCATTATCTTTCAAATTTAATCGGCCTATTTTTTATAGGCCATTTTTTTAAAGAAATAAAAGAAACAAACGCATGGAAATCCTTTGCAAAGAAAGAATTAGAAAAAGAAATTCTCAAGCAAGTATCAAAAGATGGTATTGATTATGAAGCTTCATTAAATTATCATAGATTAGTTACAGAAATATTTTTATTGAGTTCTATACTCGCAAAAAGAAATAATATTCACTTTTCAGAAGCTTATAATGAAAGGCTAGAAAAAATGTGCGAGTTCATTATGTATTACACTCCAGAAAGTGGAAAAGCACCTTCAATTGGAGATACAGATAATGGGAGAATTCTTCATATTTGGGACGAAGATACAAATGACCACAGAGATATATTAACCATCGCATCTGTTATCTTTCATCGGCCAGATTTCAAAACTCTGGGCAAATTTCATGAAAAAATGCAATTACTTATCTCACAAGAAGAATACTTAAAAGAAAATCTACAAATACCTGATTTCAGTTCAAAAGCATTTACTGACTATTATCTCATTAGGGATAAAGAACTATTTTTTTTAATTCATTGTGGTAACATTGGAAGAAAAGGTTTTGGAGGACACGGGCATAATGACCAGCTTAGTTTTGTGCTAAGTTTAAAAGAGAAAGATTATCTCATAGATCCAGGAACATATACTTATACATCTGACAAAAAAACGAGACATCTTTTACGATCAACAAGATATCATAATACCATTGTAGTAAATAATCAAGAACAAAACATAATTCTTGAAGAAACACCATTTAATATGGAAAATAAAACTAATTCTTTCTGTTTTCAATGGCAATCAGATAAGATTCAAGATGTTTTTATTGGTAAACATATGGGTTATGCTCCAAATATAGTCACAAGAGAAGTCCATTATGAAAAGCTAAAAAGAGAATTAACAATTACAGACCGTCTAAAAGAAGAAGCAGATATTGAATTAAATTTCTACATTCATCCAGATAGAACCGTACGCAAAGAAAAAAACAAGGTTATTATTGATGGGGAATTAACACTAGAATGTGAATTTGAACCGCTCATAAATAAATGTTTATATTCTAGGGAATATGGCCATCTCGGAGAAACACAATGTATTACGCTTAAGAAAAAAGGAAATGCAATTTTAACAAAGATCTATTTAGACAGACTAAAGGAAGAACCTCTAACTAAAACAATAGAAAAAGAAATAAAAAAGAAAGAAGAAGAGAAGATTATTGATAAAAAACAAGTAATAAAGAGTTCTAAGAAAAAAGAATTAAAAATAGGAAACAGTGAAGAAGAATATTATTAAAAATCAATACGAAATTCTTTTCCATGATCGGAAAATCCTAAACTTAGATATAAATCATGAACTTTTGGTTTTATATAACGACTAGTACAAATAAGTTTATAACAATCATTTTTGCGTGCTTCTTTGATAACTTGGCCAATCAAAGATGAACCCATACCATACCCACGAAGGCTCTCTTCCACAAAAACATCTTCTAAAAATCCAAAAGGTCTTAAATGAAGATCATTCTTTAGAATATAAAGATAAGCTCTTCCCAATTCTTTACCATTATCTTCTACATAAAATTTTATACCATTTACACTTAGTTTTTTACTTAAATGTTCAATCATGCAACAACCTCAACCAATTCTACAGAAACATTAGAAAGTTGTATTCTCGCATAATCTTGACTTTCAGTATTCGTAGGGCAATTTTTACACATTTCAACGCTTCCCTTGTCTTCCCACACATTCTTTCTAAAAGCTTGAAACTTTTTACTGTTCCATATCTCTTTATCAAAATTTTTAACAGTTAAAGCATTCCCAAATATAAACTTTTCATGAGTATCAAAACAACAAGGCACAACTATTCCATCATGATTAATATTCACACCTAACCATAGCCCATCACACCCAGGGCGAATAGAAGTCTTGCATGCAACTCCTTCATTAGTAAGATACCTAGAATATTTTTTATTTTTAGGCAGATATTTTTCAGCCATCGCAGAATCATTCCAAAGATACACTGTTTTCAAGATAAGTTCATCAACGCCTACTTCTTTCGCTAACTTTTGTATTTCTTCAACTTCATGTTCATTACTTTTCATAATAATGAACTGCATACTTAAATAGGGGAAATATCTTCCTTGTGCTTTTTTCGCAGCAGTAAGACTCTTCATCCCTTGTATTAACTCTTTAAAATCTCCATTAATTCTATATTCCTCATAACTCTCTTTTGACGCACCATCAACTGCTAAAATCAACTCATCTAACCCAGAATCAAGTAATTCTTGAATATTTTTCTCATTCTTGAATACAAACCCATTAGTACTTGTAATAACTTTCAATCCTGCAGTTTTTGCATACTTGATCATTTTAATGAAATCCTTATTCAAAGAAGGCTCTCCATAATTCCAAAGCGTAACCGAAAATGCTGTAGGCCCTAACTCATCAATAATTTTCTTATATTCTTCAAATTTCATATACCCTTTTCCTTTAGAGGTAGAATTATTTCCTGTAGGGCACAATGGACATTTCAGATTGCAAATATTTGTAGGTTCAATAAATAAAGAAAGAGGCTTTCCCCAAACTTTTGAACTTTTTGCTTTCAAAGAAATTTGTACTTTTGTATAATTCAGCATTCTCTTTGGCGTTATATGTTTAGCATAAATCTTAAACTTTTTCTGAAGAGTATTACTATAAATTTTAAATGGTATATCGTCCATCTCACTAAAAAAAATAATTTCTAGCCTTTAAAAGTCTTACTTAGGAACAATTCATGCCACTTCTCACTTAACTTCTCAATATCATAATTCTCCTCCACAAACTTCCTTCCAAGTAGCCCCATAGTAACAAGTTCTTTCTGATGTGTAGAACACCAAAGTATTTTCTCCCGTAAATCTTGTGTATCTTTCTGCTTAATCAAAAACCCAAAATCAGAAGAAATAATCTCTCTTGGTCCAACACAATCAGTACTTATGACAGGAGTTCCAGAAGCAAGTGATTCTAATAACACTATTCCATACAATTCTTCCCACCCAGGGATTTTATAAGAATTCAATACAAATACTGAACTCTCTCGAAAAACCTGTGCTAATCTTTCTCTATCACGAATCTCTCCAAGATATTGTACATTTTTTAATCCAGAATTCTTAACAAGTGAAACAGCACTTCCACTTCCTACAAATATAAAATTAATATTTTTAAGATCTCTTGCAACATCAATAATCCCTTGGATTCCCTTTTCATGAATAATCCTTCCTACAAATAAAACCTGAAAAGTTTTTTTCTTTCCCGGACTAAAAGTTTGTAAATCCACAGCATGTGGGATTTGCACAACTCTTGAAGAATATTTCTCTAAACTATTCTTTCCTATCCTAGAAATTGCGATAATTCTTCTATTCTTTAAAAATTTTCTCCAAAAAAATGGTATGAAAGGCAAAGGCCTATGCACATACTCCTTTCCATTCCAATAAGGCCATGAAGTCATAAATACAACTTCTTTTTTCATCAATTTTAATAAATACAAATAAGGTGAGATCAAATGATAAGGTGCAAACAAAGCAACAATCTTTTTATGTGTAAAAGGTAAAATAAAATATCCAGAGAATGAACTCCACACATCTTTCCAACTAATTTTTTTCTCTATATTAACTGGTTTTCCAAAATATCTGTTACCTATCTTTCGTAAAATATAGCTAGAGCTATATATCTTTAAAAAAAACAAATATAAAGTTCTAGAATCAATAAAACTAACTTTTACTCTTCCTTTCTTTTCTAGATTAAAGAGAGCCCTATAATAATCCTTAGTCGGGCACTCTGTAAAAATAATAATATCCATCCTGAAAAAAGACTGAGTAAGCTTTATAAATTCTTTGAAAAAGGAATAAAGAATGTACGATAAAAAATATTTCCAAGACTACAAAGAGCAGTCATTTAAATGGGAATTCTGGGCTAGCTATATTCGAAAAAAGACAAAAACAGAGGATAATATACTTGAAATTGGTTGCACTTATGGCTTTCTTTTCAACTATTTAAAAGACTACAAAAACAAATATGGTATTGATATTTCTGAGCATGCAATTAAACAAGCCAGAATTCTCTCACAAGGTGCAGAATATAAAGTTATGGACGCAGAAAAACTAACCCTCAAAAAGGATTTATTTTCTCTTGTTTTAGCTATAGATGTCATGGAGCATCTCAAACATCCTGAAAAAGGAATTCAAGAAGTACACAGAGTCTTAAAACATAATGGCATGTTTATCATGGTTACACCAAATTTAGAATCACTTAGTCACAAAGAAAAAGAAAAGGCA
>CAYHUV010000019.1:0-12468 GCA_964359695.1 Candidatus Woesearchaeota archaeon | reverse complement strand
CAAACAATTTTTCCATTACTAAAAAGAAGGAATGTTGCTCGTGTATTTGGTAATTTATATACCAATCCTGGAAATTGTTCAGGTTCATATTCAGTATTACTCAATTGAATTGCTAAAGCATTCAAATTCAAATCTAAACCAATAGAACCAGCTGCAACTAGGTTTTGTACAGTAAACTTTGGTTGTACAGTAATTTTAACTTTAATCTTTTCAACATTCTTAATAATCATATCAATAGAATCTTTCACAATCTGCATACTTTTCGCACCAGTACATACAATTTTACCAGAACTAAAAATCAAAGCAGAAGTCTTAGGCTCTTTAATTCTCATAACTAATCCCGGAAATTGCTCAGGATTATACTCTGTATTAGGAAGTGCCTCAGCTAACTTCACCAAAGGAATTGCCCGCTCAAGAGAAGCAGTAGCAACAATATTAACAATTTTAATTTCTTTCTTTACTGCCATTGTATAGCCTCCAAGATATATTTTACCTTTTTAATGAGTCAAAACCTCTTTATAAAGGTATTTAAAGCTATGCTATCCCCTAGCAGAGACTATTGGGGAAGAATTCCTCGTGTAAAGGTAAAAACAAAACATAAAAAAAGAATAAATGCTCTATTTTTAAGACTGACTCTTCTTCTTTTAATTTTAACTTAAGTACAATCTATTCTATGATTTTTTTCTTTCAGTAAGAACTTCTTCTAAACTAACAATCCTGGAAATGTTTTGTACTTCTTTTTCAACATCAACACTCACACGACAACGTTCTCCTAAAACGTGACCACCATTATCTAAATTATTAGCTCCATCAAAAATGCCCTTGCTGGCAAAACCAATTAAGAGTGGACGAGCTACTGGTTCTTCACCAAGATCATCACAATGCCAAATCCCAATATCTGGGCCATACACCTGTTTATGTTTTTTTAGATATACTCTGGCTTCTTCTCGAGAAACTCCTAAAAAAGGAAGTGTTTGTGGGTGATCTAAAGCTTTATCGACCTTTATTAACCCATTTATAGATTTATTTAATATATCACAATCCACAACTTGCACACCATCTCCTTCTAAAGCAAGTAAACGAGCAAATTCTTCTCTTGGAAGAACACCAGCACCCTTGATTAATTTCTTTTCTTCAACAGCAACTTTAACATTTTTTGCATAAGAATAAAAATTTGGAACATGTGCATATAAAACAACAGGAGTGCCTGCTGCACTGCGCCCAGTTGCACAAATGCTCGGAGTTGTCCACACAGTTTGCCACATTCTATGATCCCTATTTACAAAATTACGAGAACGAACAATATCAGGCATGAAAAATGCTTCTTCACAAAGGGATAAAGCAACATAAAATTTAGCCTCCCACATTTCTTCTACATCTCTACCCAGTAGATTATAAGTTTTCATATATTTTGAAATTTAAATAGGTTATATAAAGTTTCCTATAATCTATCAAAGCCAACAACAAACTTCTTCCCTTTAATTTCACCATCGATCATATGAGAAAACTTTTTAGTATGTTCTAAATGTACTGTATTAGCACCGCATCGCTCTGCCAATGCTCCAGCCCATGCTGAAAGATGTACTCCTTCCACATGTACAACTAATTCAATTCTATCCTCTTTTTGTAAACCGGCTTCTTTTCTTAATGTTTGTACTCTTCTCATAATTTCCCGTGCAAATCCCTCTTCTTCTAAAGCCTTAGTCACAGCAAGATCCAGAACAACAGAGCCATAAGGAAAAGTAACAGTATGTTCCCCTGCTACCATAGAAACATTAGTTTGTACAAATTGTAGATCTTTCAAATTTGCTTGTTTCAAAATTAAAGGCAAAAATATTTTTATTTTTTCTTCAACATTCTCATATCCTTCGCCAAGGTATACAACTGCTTTTTCTAATGGCCAACGCACATTCACTTTTTCTTTGTCTCGTGTGGCCATAAGCGCTTGTAAAACAATAGCTGTCATACTCATTCCTTCTTCAAATTCGCCATCTATCAAATCTTCATTAGCACTTGGCCACTTTTGAAGATGAATAGATTCAAAGTTAAATATATCAATATTAATTTTCTCTGATATAAATGGTAAGAATGGAGCTAGTAATGTTATTCCCATCAAATACGAATCATACAACACTTTTTGTACTCCTATATCATCTAAATCATCCCTAATAAATTGTACATAGGTTTTAGAAAGATCAAAAAGCAAGAAATTTTTAATTGCTTCCATTGCTCTATGATACTCTAAACTATCCAGTTTCTTCGTCACATCTTGTACAAGTCGTTCTCTTCTTGAAACAATCCATCTACTCGCAGGATCATCACTACTTTCTTCACCTTTATTTTTACAATTCTCTTTCACATATCGTGCAAGATTAAGAATAATTAACAAATGCCTATGGATTTCTTTTCCCGGGCCATAGCCAAAATTCAAATTATATTGTGGATTCTGTAAACAATACTGCCAACGCATAATATCCGCACCCATTTTCTGCACAGCATCTTCAAACCAAATAGCATTACCAGAACTCTTATGCATTGGTTTCCCTTTTTCATCACGCACTTCTTCATATGCTAAAATTCTTTTGTAAGGTGCAACACCTTCTAAAACCACAGACATAAACAACTGAGCATAAAACCATAAGCGTACTTGTGAACGCATTTCAATTTCTAATTCTATAGGGAACCATTTCTTCCAATATACTTTATCTTCAAAATACTTCAATGTGGAGAAAGGAACAATTCCAGCATCAAGCCAGCAATCTCCTACATCTGTAATTCTCTCTATTTCATGACCACAAGAACATTTTATTGTAATTTCATCAATCCAAGGTCTATGCAATTCAGGTAAAGCATCAACAGCCTTTGCATCAACTGCTTTCTCTCGTAATTCTTTTTTAGAACCAATAACTGTAGTTTTTTTACATGCTGTACATTCATAAAACATCAAAGGAAGCCCCCAATATCTTCTTCGAGAAATATTCCAATCCTCCATATTATCTAACCAATCCTGCATCAGTTTTCCTACATGCTTCGGATACCATTCAACTGTTGCTGCAGCTTCTTTCATTTTAGGCCGTAATTCATCACAAGCTATAAACCAAGAACTATCTAACCTAAAAACAAGTTCATGCTTGCATCTCCAACACACAGGATATCGATGTTTATAATTTTCAACAGCAAAAATAATCCCCCGTTTTTCCAATTCTTTCACTATTTCTTCTTTCGTCTTCATCACACCTTTTCCAGTCAACCAGCCATAACCCTGAGTATATACACCAAAATCATCCAACGCAGCATCAAGAATTTTCAATCCTAATTTCTTCCCTAATTGATAATCTTCTTCTCCACAATTCGGAGCAATATGTACAATTCCAGTTCCATCTTTTTCTCCAACTTCATTCCAAGAAACAACTTTGTGCACAATTCCTTTTTGCACTTCAAAATCAGGATACAAGGATTCATACTCCCAACCAACAAGTTCTTTTCCTTTCAATGTTTTTAAAACAGTATAATCCTTCTTTAACTTCTGAACAAGCGTCTCCGCAAGATAAAAAATCTCATTCCCTTTTTTCGCCTGTACATACATCACTTCAGGATGTACTGCTGCAGCAATGTTACTAGAAAGTGTCCATTCTGTTGTAGTCCATAAAAGAAGATATTCATTATCTTTCCCTTTTAACTTTGCTTTCACATAGACAGAAGGATGCACAAGTTCCGCATAGCCATCATCACTCATTTCATGTTTTGAAGAACTTGTTCCACAACGAATACACCAAGGAAGAATTCTCCTGCCTTTGTATAACCATCCCTCTTTGTGACATTTTTGTAAGAAAAACCAAATAGCCTCAATATTATTATCAGCCATGGTCAAATAATCATTTCCCCAATCCATCCACTGCCCTAACTGTTGTGATTGTTCTATCTGCACAGCAGAATATTTCTCTACCCTTGCACGACAGGCTTGTGAGAATTTGTCTAATCCAAAATGTTCAATATCTTTTTTAGAATTAAATCCTAAAGATTTTTCTGTTTCTACTTCTAGCCAAAGACCCTGACAATCAAAACCATTTTGATACCTCTCATCCTCTCCTTTCATTGCATGATATCTTTGATATAAATCTTTTAATGTTCGCCCCCATGCATGATGCACGCCCATAGGATTATTTGCAGTAATCGGCCCATCTACAAAAGAGTAATAGTTTTTGCCATTATTTTGTTTCCGTAACTTCTCAAATATTTTTCTTTCTTTCCAATATACAAGAATATCTTTCTCTAAAGCATAAGTTCCCGTACTTTCCATATTACAAAATAAAAAAGCCACATTTAAATAACTTTGCTGGAAAGGAAGAAAATAAATGGGCAGTTAGGTTTAATCAACAAGTAGTAACAATAGAAAGACTTATAAAGGATCCTATACTCTAAATAACAAAGATTGGTGATGATAATGGACAAAAAAGAATGGAAGAACTCATTGAAAAACCCATGTTGGTCATGCAAATCCGGCCAGAATTTTCTATAGTCTATAAAGCTAATCCTAAATTAAAATTAAAAAGGGAATACCTCAAAACGAAAAGAGAATTTACTGATTATCTTTCAAAAACAACCAAAAATTGGAAAGAAGGTGAATATTTCTTACGTTCTAACCTTGGCCCCTTCGCTGGTTTTCACGTAAAAAAAGGGGGAAAGATAACCCTTTTCAAAGAGAATAAAAATAAAATACCTTATTTATGTTGGTCTCTTCTTGGGAATAAATAAAAAACTTAAAAACTGAGACAGTTCATAAAATAAATCTTCCTTTTAATAAAATGAAACACCAAAATATTCTAAATCTTGATGAAAGATACCTCTACTGCACTATAACTGGACTACTCTTACAAGGAGTGAGCAAAATAGATTTTCCAGAAGATTCATCTCTTGAAAAATTGTTACAGTACTATGGAAATGATTTCATAACACCAGCTACATTCTATCTTTTGGGAAGATTCATCGAAATTCGACCAAGAAATCTTATCCTAACATTAGCAATAGGCACAGGAGTTTTTGAAACTGTACAAGGTTTAGCACATGTAAAAGGATATGATCCTTACGACTTTCTTGCATATGGGACTGGTTTAGGATTAGCATATCTCATAGATCAAAAACTAAAATCTAAGAATTCTGCCAGTAAGAACCCCTAACTCTTTAACTCTCATTTTATCTTCTTCAGTAGCAGATTTCCAAAGTAAAAGAGTTCCATGAGAAAATCTTCGAAAGAAATGTCTATATCCAATCTTAGGCATCCAATCCTCATAAGAAAATCCTTCAACAGAACAAACTAAATTTCTTCCTTTCTCTTCAATAGATAAATATCCTCCTTCAGTATGATAAAGTTCACGCATAGTCTCAAGACCACCTTCCTTATAAGAAACACCAGAAGGAAAAATCATCTCTTCAAGAATACTAGAAATAAAATATCTTTCACCCTGTAAAGGAATAATATGTGTATGCGCATGAGCAACACTCTGCCCCCAGACACCATGTTCTAAAAGAAATGGCTCAAACAGTTTTTCTCGAATTCTTCCAATAGTTTTCTCTTTCACCTGCAAATATTCTTTTTCAAGTTCTTGAGGAAGAGCACCATAACAAGCATAATGCTCTTTAGGAATAACAAGCACATGTCCCAAAGCCACACTTGCAAGACAACTTTTCACATAGAAATGCTCACTTTGAAAAAGAATATCTTCTCGTACAGAATCATGATCCATCTCACAAAAAATACATCCCATAAAAGAAAAAAACAAAAAGAACCATTAAAAAATCTTATGAATTGCTCACCAAAACTATTATAAACTACAGCAAACCCCTTCTAAAACATTAAATTAGGAGTTAATTAGAAAATGAATGAATACCAAAAACCAGTTGAAGTTGGTGACGTAATAGAAGTCACTATTGAGAGTACAGGTGCAAAGGGAGACGGCATCGCAAAAGTAAATAATTTTGTAATAATTATCCCTGGAGCTAAAGAAGGAGACAAAGTCAAAATAAAGATTACAAGAGTCTTAAAAAAAATGGCTTTTGCTGAAATTGTCTCAGGTGAAGGTTCTGAAGCAGCTTCCTCTGAAGAAGAAATGGAAGAACAAGCTGAACAAAGCGACGACGAAGAAAACTAAGCAATCTAAAAACTTATAAATCTCTTTCTTTTTTTATATTTTTATGCAAGATTCAACAATCTGGACAGAAAAATACCGCCCACAAAAATTCTCAGAAGTAAAAGGGCAAACAAAGATAGTAGAACGAATAAAAGCCTTTGTTGAACAGAAAAATATGCCTCACATTCTTTTAGCAGGCCCGGCCGGCGTGGGAAAGTCAACTTTAGCTTTAGTAGTCGCAAAAGAACTCTTCAAAGAAGAATGGAAACAAAGTTTTTTAGAGCTGAATGCATCAGACGACAGAGGGATCGATGTCGTACGACATACGATTAAAGAATTTGCAAAAACAAAATCAATGAACAATGTTCCTTTCAAAATTATTTTTCTCGACGAGTGTGATTCCTTAACAAAAGAAGCACAACAAGCTCTAAGAAGGACTATGGAAAGCTATGTCCTTGGTACGAGATTTATCCTAAGCTGTAATTTTTCTTCGAAAATAATTGATCCAATACAAAGTCGTTGCTCTGTCTTTCGCTTTAAACCATTAACAGAAATAGAACTCAAAGACTACATTCAAAACATCGCACAAAACGAACAACTACAAATAAGCAAAGAAGCAATTACTGCTTTAGTAGATATTAGCCACGGAGATGTCAGAAGAATCACAAATATCCTCCAAAGCTGTTCTTCCATAGAAAAAAATATCACTGAAGAACTTATTTACTCCTTAGTTTCAGCTGCAGAACCCAAAGAAATAAAGGATATCATCATGCTCGCAATAAACAGGCAATTTATCAAAGCACGATCACTTCTCCTGGATACAATGTTAAAGCATGGTCTCTCTGGCATAGATATTCTTAAACAAATACAAAAAGAAACTATGGAACTATCAGAAATTACAGATGAAAAAAGAATAGACTTAATTGATAAGTGCGGAGAAATAGAATTTCGAATGGTCGAAGGTGCTGACGAATTCCTCCAACTAGAAGCACTCCTTGCGAGTTATGCAAAATGATCCCTTGGACAAAAAAATATGAACAAAAGAAAGCAACAGACCTTCTTGGCCAAGACCTTGCATTTTACAAACTTAGAGAAGCTATAAAACTTAAACGTACTGTCCTAATATATGGCCCTCCAGGTTGTGGAAAAACTTCTGCAGTCCAGGTTCTAGGAAAAGAGCTAAATCTCGAGCTTTTTGAAATAAATACTTCAGATGCAAGAAACAAAGAAAATATTGAACAGACCATCGGAAATTCCCTAGGGCAACAAAGTCTCTTTGCAAAAGGTAAACTTATTCTCATTGATGATATTGATGCACTTTCAGGAACAAAAGATCGTGGAGGTTTGCCTACAATTCAAGCTTTAATAGAAAACACAAAATATCCTATTGCAATTACTTGTATAAATCCTTGGGAGGATAAATATTCAAAATTGCGAAAACAATGTATGTTAATAGAATTTCAAGCACTCAACAAAGAGATTATTTTTAAATATCTAAAAGCTATAGCAGAAGAAGAATCTATAATTTGCCAGGATAAAGAACTCCTAGATGTAATTAAACTTAGCAAAGGAGATTTAAGAGCAGCCCTTACAGACTTACAAACATATAGCATCACAAAAATATTTTCCACAGAAGATAAATCTGAACGTGATCGTGAAGAAGATATGCAATTCTGTCTTAGAAAGATTCTCAAAAGCAAAAAATGGGAAGAAACAATAAACATTTTCGACAAAGTAGATGAAGATCTTAATGAATGTATACTCTGGCTTGATGAAAACCTCCCAAAAGAATATAATTCTGAAGATCTCAAAAAAGCTTATTCATATATTTCCAAGGCTGATGTTTACAACGGAAGAATTAGAAGATGGCAGCACTGGAGATTCTTAATCTACATAAATATTCTTTTAACAGCAGGTGTCGCAAGTGCAAAGAAAGAAACAAACATTAATGTTATAGAATATACACGAACAATGCGTATTTTAAAACTATGGCAAGCAAACATGAAATATGCTAAAAAGAAGTCTATTTCTGGAAAACTTGCAGAACACACACATACTTCCACAAAAAAGGCTTTAAGGGATTCATTTCCATATCTCAAGAATATTCTATTACAAAAACAAACTATGGAAGAATTGAAATTAGACGAAGAAGAAGTATCCTGGTTAAAAAAATAATTAACGGGCTTTTTTCAAACGATCATGAACTTTATCCAAGTACAACATTTGAATTTTCTGATGCATATCCTCAACATACTCTCTCAAATCTTCCTGTTGTCTAACTCCTAATCTTTTATAAAAAGGCACTAATTCTTCAGAATAAATAACAGCAAAATCATAATTTCTTTTCTGTAAAGCTCTTTGGCATTTCTCAATAAGTTCCATACTTTTCTCCATAGGATCCATTTGAGAAAGAATTTCTAAAGAACTTTTTATCGGAACAATTGTTTCTGGTTCTTGAAAAACAAAATCAGAAAAATCTATGTTAGGCAAAGCTTTCTTCTTAATAGAAGAATCTTTTACTGGCATTTCTTGAGCTTTTTTAAAAAAAGAAAGTTCTGGAAAAGAAACCTCTTCATCATGTTTGAAAATAGGCCCATCTTCTAAAATTCTAAGCGAAGATTTTCCAATAACATCTTTTTTACTTATCTTAGGGAATATTTTCTTCTGTTGAAGTCTATAATAATCTTTAGGCTTAAAAAGAGCATGTTCTGCTTCTAAAAAATCAAAGGAAGTTTTTGTTTCAGTCTTTTTAGGAGTTAATTTCCCAGAAAATAATTTATTTTTAATAGCCCCAATAAAGGAAACATTTTCCTCAGATTTTTCAACTGCAGGAGTTATTTTCAAAGAACTTTTTCTAACCTTGGGATTATTTTCTAATTCTGGAAATGAAGGAAGGCTCCTAATTGGAGATGGTACTGAACTAATAATGATTTTTTTAGGTGGAGAAGGGACTGAACTTAACTCTTTCTTTATTGAAGAAATATTTTTAGAAGGAACTTTTAAAGAACCAACTAAACTCTCAATCTTTCTTTTTTTTACTACCATTATTCAAACTATAACTAGTAAAAGGCCTATTTAAATGTTTTCCTAGAACTTAACTTAATTAATTATAAAGAGCCTATAAATAGATTGTGAAAGAAAAAACCTAAGTAAGTCTTATCCAAGAATAGCTCATTTACAAAGCAGAAAACCTTAAGAAGCTAAAACCTTATTCTAATTATAATGGCCTTTAATATAATTGTAGGAAGAAACGAAGAAGATAAAAAAAAGTTTGGAGATAATGGAACAATTCTCTTAGGGCGTGCATATGTAAAAATGGGCCAAACCACTTCCCTTTCTAATTATATCTATCTTGATGTGATCAAAGCGCATGTAGTATTTGTAGTTGGAAAAAGGGGATCAGGAAAGTCTTACACAGCTTCTGTAATCGCAGAAGGTATTGTAAATCTCCCAGAAGAAGTTTCAAAAAATCTTGCAATAATCATGTTAGACACAATGGGAGTTTTCTGGACAATGAAATATCCCAACGCAAAAGATGCAGATCTTCTAGAGCAATGGAACCTCAAACCAAAAGGTCTTGAAAAAATAAAAATCTTCACACCCTTTGGAAAATTTGAAGATGCAAAAAGCAAAGGCATTCCCACGGACTACCCCTTTTCTATGAAAGCCTCTGAACTTACAGGAGAAGACTGGCGTTTAGCATTCGAACTTACATCATCTCATTCAGTTTCTATTCTTATTGAAAAAGTTTTAGGAGACTTTGCAGAAGGCAAAATTGAAGAATACACTATTGATACAATGATTAAAACATTTGAAAAAGAAGAAACCTTTCCTGTGGATGTAAGAAACGAAGCCATAAACAGATTTCGTGCAGCAAAGCGTTGGGGTCTTTTTTCTGATGTAGGAACAAAAATCGACGTTTTAATTAAAGGGGGCACAGTTTCCATTCTTGATATGGCCGCATATGCAACTTCAGAAGGAGGTTGGGGAGTAAAAGCTTTAGTGGTAGGTTTAATTTGTAAAAAGGTTTTCATTGAAAGAATGATCTCAAGACAAATAGAAGAAATTGAAGCAATCCGTGTAGGATATTCTTATTTTAAACTTGAAGAAGAAAGTAACAATGAAGAAAAAAAACCATTGGTGTGGTTCCTCATTGATGAATGCCATGAATTGTTACCATTTGAAGGGAAAACAGCAGCAACAGATGCTCTTGTAACAATTTTAAGAGAAGGAAGACAACCAGGTCTCTCACTCTTATTAATCACACAACAACCAGGAAAAGTTCACACGGACGTACTTACTCAATCAGATATTGTCATTGCACATAGATTAACTGCAAAAAGAGACGTTGATGCACTTAACTCAATGATGCAATCGTACTTAGGAGATGCTCTCACAGGTTATCTTAATATTCTCCCTGCAGAACCTGGAGCAGCAATTCTTTTAGATGATAATTCAGAAAGACTCTTCCCTATACGTACAAGACCAAAACTTTCCTGGCACGGTGGAGAAGCACCTACTGCAATTAAATACAAAAAATCGGAGCATTTAGGGCTCTAACATGACATACAATCAAAAGGATTACTATTTCAATAAAGCCAAAAAAGAAGGTTTTCGTGCACGTTCTTCTTACAAATTAATAGAAATCGCAAAAAAATACCAACTGATTAGAAAAAATGACAGTGTTTTAGACATAGGTTGTGCTCCAGGTTCATGGTTACAGGTCGTAAAAAAAATGACTAGAGGAAGAATTGTTGGTGTAGATATTATTTCAATTAAACCCATCGATGGGGTTGAATTTATTCAAGGAAGTATCGAAGCCAAAGAAATCAAAGCTCAACTAAAAGGAAAATTCGATGTAGTGCTTTCAGATATTGCTCCAAAAACTACAGGCATGCGAGAAAGAGATCAGATTATATCCTATATTTTGTCCAGAGAATCTTTTATTATAGCAAAAAGATTGTTAAATACAAACGGAAACTTCTTGGTAAAAACATTCCAATCTCAAGAAACAGAAGATCTTGTAAAAGAAATAAAGCCTTTTTTCTCTTTTGTAAAACGTTATGTTCCAGAATCAACAAGACAAGGATCAAAAGAAGTTTATATTGTTGCAACAGGATTCAAAAATTAATAAGAGTCTAAAATATTCTGAGTTGTTTTCACAATATCATCACGAGCAATAGCCATAATTCTTCTAGTTTCATCATGATCAACAACTGCACCTAGAACTAAACCCGCTGCATAATTCACATTGGAACAAATCGCACCAAAGGGAATACCCATTTGTGCAAGAAGAATTGCCTCAGGAATCGTAGTCATTCCTACTACTCTGTGAGGTCCTCTTAATCGAGTGATCACTTCAAGAACTGCAATTTCATCATCACTTTCAAAACAATTACCACCATTGTAGATATATAATCCATTTTCTAAAGCTCTACATCCAGCTCTTTGTATAGCAGAACCAATTCTCCCTTGTAAATCCTTATCAAACGCAAAGTTTAGTCCAGCATGTACATCCTTTGCTAGAGCACCAAAGCTATGTTGAGACGCTGCAAATCCTCGCATAGCTCTACTCGGCACAACAAAAGCATGTTCACTTGCTAAAGGAATATTCAAATCTAAAGCACCTACCGCACTAAATCCATACACATGTTCTACACCTAATTCATAAAGTTTCCAAATATTTGCTTCATATCCACGTTTTCGAACAAGATCTGCGGGACTACGAACAGGCTTTCCATTCTCTTCACCATGTCGTGGAAAAACAACAACACTAATATCCTTATAAGAACCTATTTTAAAAGGCAATACAGGGCCATAAGGAGTGTCTAGAGAACTAGAAGAAATATCCGTTAAAAGCCCATCTAGAGCATCACTTAATCCAGAACCACAGATAAAAGCAATTCGAGTCATACACAAAAAAGAAAATAAAGAGTATTTAAGGTTAATGAAATAAAAAAATTACTTCATACTTGCTAATGCTTTTTTCATAATGGGTAATATTGCTTCAGCTTCTTCTTTAAAGAGCCTGCCTAATTTACTAAAGCTATATTCACCGGTAGTATTACTCAAATCTTCTCGAGATATTTGTAGTTTTTCTATGCCGCCATTATAAGAAAAAACACTTACTGTTATTCTTGTTGTTTCAAACTTTACAGTTTCACTAAATAACTGTTTATCCAGATTTTTGTCAAATGCCATACTAACAAAAAAATTTCAATGACTTATATACTTTTGCTCTTCTGTCGATAGTCCGGAAATCTTCCGAATCTTTCGGAAATCTTCCGAATAAATTGTATTAAGTTTTATTAAGACCATTTGTCTATAATCTCTAAAGATC
>CAYHUV010000018.1:0-13009 GCA_964359695.1 Candidatus Woesearchaeota archaeon | reverse complement strand
CTGTGTCTCCTTGTTCTTCATAATAGATTGCAATTGCGTTCATATTTTCTTGCAAACCATTCAATTGGATTTTAATGGAATCCATCTTCAGAATAACTTCAAGCACTTGTGCTGATCCTAGTTCTCCACGCTCGAACTTACCTTGCCCTTGTTGATAATCCTGATAACTCAAATGTCCGGATCCATATCCTTGTCCTTGTTGTGCACAAACAATTCTAGGAGCGCATCCTGGGGGTGATGGGACTGCTATTGCTTCTGAACCTAATTCTTCACAAACTGAAGATTGTTTTTCCGCATCTTCTTCACTCTGGCATCCTTGTTCACCAAAAAATCCTTGTTGTTGTCGTCCCTGTTGTTGTCCCATCTGTCCTTGTGGTCCGCCTTGTCCACCATTAAAGAAACATTCAGAAATGGTGCAACCATTATAAGGGTCAACTCTTTTTGTTACAGATCCACCGTTACTTTCACATTTTGAAGACATTTCCGAGAGCGTTGTTTCATCAGGACACGAATATTGTTGATATTGCCCTCCATTTTGTCCTGGAGCACCATAAAACTCTCTTCTTCCTTGTCCTTTATACGAATCCTGTGTTTGATCTTCTGTACAATCTTGTGAACACCAAGAGTATTGTTCTCCATCATTTAAATCACAATTGCCATCACCACAGTAAGTGCCTTGTGGTTGTTGTTGATAATTTTTATCTTGATAATTCCCTTGATCGAATGAAGGTGCTTGATATTGTTGATTTTGATCATATTCTTGTTTATATTGATCCCCTTGATATTGTTGATTTTGATCGTATTCTTGTTTATATTGATCCCCTTGATATTGTTGATTTTGATCATATTGATTTTGACTTGGTTGTGATTGTCCTAAATCTCCACCACCAGATCCATCATCACTTGGTGCGGGGCTTACTTCTTGAGGTGGTACATTTCCTCCTCCATCACTAGGCGGAGCACTTTCTTCTCCTTCAAGAATTGCTGCAGCACTCCCTGGTTCCGCAACAACATTCCCAGTTATAAGAAATCCAAAACTATCTCCAAAGAAGCTTGCGCTTACAAGGCTTAAACTTAGAAGAAAAACAATCAATACTGTTACAATTTTTTTCATGATACAACACCCTCCTATAAGTGTAATAAATTTTTATAAAGGCTAGAAGGATTTAAATGTTTCGGAAATTCTTATATCTCATCCTTAGGTGGACAATTGGACACGTGGCACGTCCCAGCGCCAGATTTATAAATAATATTACTCTCTTATGATTAGTTCTTATTTTTGAAGATTTATTTATTTATTTTCAACAGGGAGGTGAAAATTGGGGCAATATCAATTAAGGTTTTTTTTAATAAGCCTAATACTCTTAAAATCTATTTTTTAGGTACAAAAGAGTTTCTCTACGAGTTAAGAGTCAGAGTATCTCATGCTTTACAAATAAAAGAAAAGAAAGTTAAGAAAGTGAAATCTATCTCTCGTTTGCATTATTATGGAGATGATGCAAGAAAAGTCTGTTTTTGGTTATATCAGGAAGCAGAAGGTTTATATCTGCCTAGGAAATATATTCGTTTTAAAAATCATATTGAAAAGAGAAAACAACAATGGAATTTAAGCAAGTAATATTAGTTCGTATCGACTTAAAGATGCCTCCTGGGAAGCTAGCGACCCAGTGTGCTCACGCATCTGTAGAAGCAGTTCTTGGTTCTTCAAAAGAAAAAATTCATGAATGGTACAAAGAAGGAATGAAAAAAGTAACTTTAAAAGTTACAGATTTAAAAGAATTACAAAAATATCAACGAGAAGCACAGGCACAAGGATTGAAGACTGCAATCATCACAGATGCAGGAAAAACATTCTTTGACAAACCAACAATCACTTGTGCAGCAATCGGTCCAGATAAAGAAGAAAAAATAGATAGAATTACTGGCGCATTGAAGATGCTTTAATTATAAGTCCCCACGCCCGGACTCGAACCAGGAACCTCTCGGGATCAGCTGCCCTTTAATCATCCTCTGCTGTGCAGTGTCAAAAGGGGAATTCATCTACAGCCAAGTGCTCAAACCATTAAGCTACGTGGGGTTAGTATAGACGAAAAAATAGAACTTTATAAGCTTTCTGGCTGTATTTTAAATCACACAAAACTAAAAAAAGGCTTATACCTTACAAAAATCTATGATCCTTTCTAGTCATAGTCTCAAAGAAAAATTACAGAATAAGGAAATTATTATCAATCACATTGGAGACCATCAGATTCAGCCCGCTTCTATTGATTTACGCTTGGCAGATGAATTCATGGTAGTTGATGAACACCAACATGAAATTATTGACATGAAAACTCCAATTAAATATAGAGAAATCAAAGCAAATAGCATTGTCATTCCTCCCAAATCTTTCATCCTCGCAAAAACAATGGAATACGTTGAGATTCCTCTAGATCATGTTGCTTTTGTCGAGGGAAGATCTTCCATTGGACGTTTGGGATTATTCATACAAAATGCTGGTTGGATTGACCCTGGATTCAAGGGAACAATAACATTGGAATTATTCAATGCCTGCAATGTTCCTATTAAACTCGAGTCAGGCAGAAGAATCTGTCAAATTGTTTTTGTGATTATGGATAAAAAACTAGATGTTGGATATTCTGGGAAATACCTCGGCCAGATCTCTGTTACAGGAAGTCGAGCACATGAAGATAAAGAAATAAAATAATTATCTTTTCCTTGCTGTAGCAGGCCTATCTCCAGGACTTTCTTCTTCAGCAACAATCCCAGAAGCAACATGAGCCTTATTAGAGTTAATATGCACGACTCTATTGCTTCCTGTTTTGTATTTAACAGTTGCTTTAGGCAAAGAAATATCTCCTATCACTTTAAATTGTGCATCAACTTCATAGGAAATAATTCTCTCTTCTCCACTAACTAACTCTGGAATTTTCCACATCATTCTTATTCCTTTATCCCCTCGTTCAATACCACTTGGATGTAATGTTCCAAAATTGGTTTTAGGTTGAATCAATTTAGGGAGTACATCTACCACAGATATATCTTTGATAACTTTATTGGTATTGTTTTTCAAATGTAAAAGAACTTTAAATTCAGAGATTCCATCAGTACTATATTTTAATTTGAATGTTTCTTTCTTTATTATTACTCTTTTTGTAAAGATATAGTATACAATAAATCCCAAGAGAAGAATAACAACTAGTCCTACAATGAGAGGTCTATAATTCTCATCACTTGTAAGAGTAAACTTCTCTTCTGGTGCTAAAGTATAAGTCCAACTAGGATTTCCAATTTCAGTATAATCTGCTTCAAGAGAATAACTTGTAAATAGACTCTCCACAAAACCTGGGTCTTGTTCATAATTATCACTAATAACTGTATTACCATTATTAGTAATAGTTACAGTTCGTATTTCATAAAGGAAGCCTTTGATAACTTCATTATATTCGCTTACACTAAGATTTTCATCAACAATAAAACTTCCTGTAACACTTCCACTAAGTTCTTGATCATAATATACCCTTGCATTAAAAGAATATTCTCCAGGTGCTGCACTTCTAGGGATACTAAAGCTAAAACTTGCATCTTTTTCTTGTTCTTGGAACAGTTCAATTGTTTGTTTATCTTCGAATAGATCACTAGAAACATACACATCGACATTGCTTAAATCTTTTGGCAAATTATTTACAAATTGTAGGTTTACAGAAAACTCTCCACCAGGTCCAACTCTTTCAGTAGAATCAGTAAGACTTACACTAATAGCATCTTGTGGAGGCATTGCAAACACTTGCAGGTCATATTGTGTTGAAAGAGCTTCTTCAAGATTTAAAGTTTCAGCAGTAATATAAGTTTTGTATCGTTTTTGTCGAACTACATTTTCTTTAAGTTTTAAAGTAACTTCAACTTCGACTTGTTCATGACCTTGTAATTCAACATAAGTAGGCTCAACAAATACATAATCAAAATCATTAGAAGGTAATCCAACATATGGTTCAGCTTTTATTTGTAATTTTAATTGTTGTGATCCAAGATTTTCAAGAAGCAAATTATACACTCCTAATTCACCAGGATATAGGATTGTTGTTGAATTTATCTCAGTAAAAGATACGCCTTCGTCTGCTGAAACAATACTTCCTACAAGAAGTAATGCTAAAAATAATATGATGATGCCTCTTTTCATAACTGCTCTAAATTACAAGGAGATTTAAATAGTTTTTGTTAAGCAGTCGGTATGTTCTTTAATAAACTCTAAAAAAAGAGCATATTAAAAAATAACCTTTGTACAATGTTCTCTTTTTTCAAATCGAATAATATGGTCTGCAAAGCACTCAATCTGAGCCTCATGACTGACCATAATAATTTGAGGAATGTCTATTTCATCCATCAAGACCTTTAATCGATCTAATTGTTCACTACTGAAGCCATCAGTTGGCTCATCAAGTATAAGCAAATCTTTAGTTTTCAGACCAACATTGAGATTATTAATGATTTGATTTAAAGCTAGTCTATATGCTAATGCTCCAGCTGTTTTTTCTCCTCCAGAGAGATATTCATATTCAATATCATAACCATTTTGGTTAATTTTAGGTGAATATTCTTCATCAAGAGACATAGAAAGTGTTTGATTATCAATAAGAATAGCAAACCATTTTTCAAAGAGTAGATTAAATTCTGCATGAACTTTAAACAGAATATTTTTTTCCATATTCTCCATTAATGGAATAAAATGATCTGTTAACCAGAATTGTATTTTATTAAGGTATTCTTTTTTCTCTCTCAAAATTGTTTTCTTTTGTATTTCATGTTCTAAATGCTGCATCAATAATTGTGTATGTTTTTGCGCAACATCTATTCTGGTCTTTTCAATTTGTAATTGTTGAAGTTTTTGTTGTCCTAATTCTAGTTCTTTTTGTAAAGGAATGTACAAAACATCAAGTGAAGCAAAATAATTTTGTTTGGTTTCTAACTCCTTTTTTTGTATATTTAATGTCAAAAGATAATGTTCTAACTCTAAAACTCTTTTTTGATGAATGATTAACTCTTCTTTTTTTCTTTCAAGATTTTGTTTTTTAAGCTCTATCAAAGTAATATCTTGTTCTTTTTTTCTAAAGATTTCTCTTTCATTACGCAAAGATTCAATAATTTCTTTTATATTTTGAGAATGGGTATCTAATAATTTAAAAGAGTCTTGTTTTTTTTCAATTTCTTTTTTTTGTACTTCTAGTAATAGAATCTTCTCGTTAAGTTCCATACTTCTTTTTTGCATTTTAGAGATTTCTTCTTTTTTTTGTTCAAGATGTTTAAGTTTAAGATGTATTAAGGCCATATCCTGCTCTTTTTTCTTTAAACTATCAAGATCTGTACGCAAGATTTGTATTTCTTTTTCTAAACTAAGCTGTTTAAGTCCAAAGTTTTGTATTTCTTCATCAAAATAGGTTAATTCTAAAAACGAGTGATCTACAACTTTTTGTTTATATTCTAAAGAAACTTCTTGAAAGCAAGTGGGGCAAGTATTCAAGCTTTCAATTTTTTGTTTAATATGCAGAGTATGTGCTTTTCTTGTTCTAAACTCCTGTATTTTATTGAGCAAATCTCTTAATTCTTTTTCTTTGTTTAAATTATGCAAATCTTTTTCATTTATTAGCTCTTTAATATTTACAGGGATTTCTAACTTTTCCTCTTGTAAAGTTTCAATTTCTTTTAAAAGCTCTTGTTCTTTTTGGAGCTTAGCTTCTTTCTCTGTGATTGTATGATTTATTTCTAAGTTCAAAACTGCAAGTTGTTTTTGTAATTGGGAAAGCTCTTCTTTTTTAGCCTCTATTTCTTTCAATTCTTTCTCTTTAGAAAAGATTTGTTCTTCGAGATTCTTCACAAGTTCTTTTATGTCCTCTTTAATTTCTAATCTTTCCTTTTGTAAAGTTTCAATCTCTTTTGAAATCTCTTGTTCCTTCAGTTTATTCACTTCTTTGTCAGTGATTGTATGATTTATTTCTAAATTCAAGACTGCCAATTCTTTTTGTATAATCATAAGCTCATTTTTTTTCACTTCAAGAGTAAGAATCTGCTCTTTTTTTTCTTTGACATATACTTCTGCTTGTTGGGATAGTGGAAGAATTGCATAATATCTCTGGTCAATTTCTTTTTTTTCTTTTTCTAACTTTTCCCTTTCTAAAATTTTGCCTGGAAGATCAGCAGTTGCCCCCTCATAGATTTTCTTACGATCTTTCATTTCAGTAATGATAATTTTAACATTTTCTCGTACTCTTTTGTATTTATCAACACCAAATACTTTCCGTAAAGTGTCAAGTCTTTCTTCTTTAGGTCCTAGGAGGATAGTTTTCATTTCTTCTTGAGGGGTATAAACAGTATATCGATAAATTAAGGCTTTATTTTTTGTAAGTAAATCTTTAGGATAATTCAACAATTCTAGAATAATTTGTTTAAGTTCTAATGCTGTCTTTTCTTCCTTAACACCTTCTCGGATAATATAGCCTGCATCTTGCACAACACCTGTCTTAGTTCTTTTTAATACCCTCTTGATAACATATTTTTTATCCTCAAGAGAAAACTCCATTTCTACTGAACCCTCTTCAGTGCCATTTCTTAAAAGGGAAGCGCCAGCAAGCTCTGCACGTTGTAAACCAAACAATGCAAAATCAATTGCAAACAAAATACTACTCTTTCCAGAACCAATATTTCCCCACAATAGAACTTTACCATCTGGAAAGATTACCTCTTCTAAAATATAACTTCTAATATTCTCTAATTTTACTTTATGCAGTTTCAATGTCTAACACCTTCAACCCCTCGGAGAGAATCCTTTTTTCAAAATCTTGAACTTTTTCTCCATCTTCTCTCTCTTTATTCAAAAGTTGTATCAGCTGTTGTATAAACACTTCTTCTTTGTCTTTATCCATTTCTTTAATTTTAATTTCAGAACTTTGTTCTTTTAGAATTTCATGCTCTATCTCTTCTACAGTTCCAAGTTTCATGTGTATTTCTTGACTTTGCTTTGATTGCAATTTACTTGTATTCTTCAGAACAAAATAACTTTCATGAAGATGTTCAAGAATCTCTTTGAAATTGATATCAGATGTTTTTCCATCAATTTCTCCATGCATTCGTAGGGTAATTATCTTATCCTTTGTATTTTTAGTTTCTAACTCTTGTAATATATTTTCTGTTGCCTTTTCCGGTGTAAGCCCATCAACTGCAATAGAAAATGTTTCTACATCTTTAATCTTTACAGGCGCATATTCCCACTTTGCATTTTCATCAACAAAATATACTCCTCCATATTGCCATTCTTCCATCTCTTTGAAATTATTTGGAAATAAGGCTCCTGGAAAAGTTAAAACACCTTTCCCAAAAGGTTTTTGAAAAATATAATGGACATGTCCTCCGGCATAATAATTAAAATTTTGTGGAAGTGTTACAGCATCTGCTCCAGCCATTTCTTCAAATTCTTTTGGTTTGAATTCATTGATTGCAGTGTGAAACATAAAAATTTTGAATCCTTCTTCTGCTTCAAGATTTTTCGTATTAAGATTTTCATAGTCACTAATCTCCAAGCCCCCTTTCTTTCCCAATATTCCTGTAATTTTTGCACCACTTTTATCATAAGTAAATTTCAAAGTTCCATCCAGATGGAAATTCATGACATTGATAATCAAACCGGCTTTTTCTAAAACATCAAGCATAGTTTTTCCACTGGGAGAATAATCATGTGAACCAGCAATCATATACACAGGAATACTTAGATCTTTGAGTTTTTTTAACTCAGAAGTAGCCTCTTTGATATAATCAATTTGCGGTAGTGCTGTATTAAATAAGTCTTCAGAAATAAGAAGGAAATCTACTTTTCTTGCAATAACAAGAGCAATTGCTTTCTTGAAGCATTGCATATTCAAGTCTTTGAGTTTTTCTTCTTTCCAACCGCCTATATGACAATCAGAGAAATGTGCGAAGAGCATTCCCTTATGCGAGAAAATTTCTTTTATAATAATTGTTGTGATAAAGAATGATACTGTTTACTCTTTATCACCATCATAAGCTCTCAAATGCCCAGGAAGACGCCCAATAAGTCCTTCACTTTCTGCAAGAAGTATTTTGTTATTATCTTCTTCCATCCACGCTTTCATTTGATCTTCATATGGCCCTAGATCGTGCCTTGAAAGTGCTTCCATAATATTTCTATCTAAAAAATAGAACTCTGAGTAAGCTGTATTTCCAGTATCCCACTTGTAAAGTGGCCCTCTTTGAAAAGGATGAAAATTTTGAGCAATATCCTTGAAGCTAGTCCATCCATTAGGATTTACATGGAAAGAAACTTCTGGGAGAATAGGAATTTCAAGTCTATGATTTGACGCCATAGTATATTCTAAAAGAATGTTTAATTTTGGGCTATCGAAGGCTAAAGCCTCTTGCCTAAAAGGAGGAAAAGCAACCTTTCTTTGTGTATAATGCCCTATACAACTAAGAATATCATCCTCATTTTTTGCAACAAAAATACTTCTTTTAGCAAGTCTATTCTGTGGATAAAGGGAATTCAGTTCTTCTTCAGTTATAGTATAGTGTACAAAGCTCATTGTATGTATGTCCGGTTCAGAAAGGCAATAATATAAGGTGGAGCAGCGAACCGAGCTTCCCGCATTTAATGCAGTACAACAACGGAACGTCGGCCTATTTCACTGCTGTGTTCGAAATGGGAACAGGTGGAACCAGGCCACTATGGCCGCTCACGATAAAATAGAAAAATCTAAGCTTTATAAACCTTTCTCTAAGGCTGACTATAACAAATATCCCTTATACCACAGCTTTCACACTTTCTGATATCATTCGTTTTTTCAGGGATTTCTTTTTTATTAAGAATTTCTCGTACTTTTTGTATAAGTTCAAGAATTTCATCATTCAGAAAAGGATTCATTTTAATTTTTCTTCTTTCCTGAATAGCTCTATATTCTACATATCCTTCAGAAATCTCTTTTCCATAATGTTCACTTAATAAAAGCATATATGCCCCTAATTGTATCATATGCTCTTTCCACACTCCGTCTCGCGGTGCACTCCCTGTTTTAATCTCAATAGGGATAAAACCATCAACAAGTTCTACTCGATCAATAACACCTATCAATTGTAATTTTTCAGAAACTATTCGTAATTCAGGGACACTTTTAGGTAAAGCCAGCCATAATGCTTCTCCATAAACTTTTTTTTCTTTGGCAAGATTATAAAAATAAACACTTTTTTCTTTAGCTTCTGCAAGAAAGAATAGCCAAAGTTCCTGATAGACTTCTAAAGTTTTCAAGCCTTGTGCTTCTAAATCTTTTTTTGCTTTTTGAATGTGATACATTAAAATTTTGTAATAAATTCTACGATACTGCATTTCTAAATCTTCAAGAGAATTCTTAAATGTAAATGTAGATAAAATTTCTTTATCTTCTTTTCCGGCATATTCAAACACAGCATGTTTTATAGTACCTTTAATACTAACTATAGAAGGTTTTTCTCTTATATGAAGAACTTTAGAAAAATACAATTTTCTAGAGCAGTACATATAACTAGTAAGATCCGTGACAGAAAGCATGAGTCTAACAAACAAAGAACTTACTTAAATGCTTATTTACTTAAAAATGACTAAATAATTAATTTAACTTTTTGGTCTATATAGCCAATGATTTCCTTCAAGAACAAATCCTTTATCTCTAAGAATCTCTTCTGCAGCACCATAAACTAGTTTTTCGTATTGATCAACACTTTCATCATTTACAGAATTATGAGCAGGGATTACCATTGCTAACTTAACCTGAGAAACGCCGTCTCTTTCCCAACATCTAATGTAAGTGCTTAAATTATCACCAACAGCGACTTTTAACCTTTCACGTGCACTAACATTTTCTGTTATTTGATAAATATCCTTTACAAGTGCTTCAAATAATCCACTATTATGTGTTCGTCCACTTCCAAGCTCATCATCAAATGTCATACATAAATTTGCCTAAGCATCATTTATAAAGTTACAGTTGAAACATTATTCAACTAGAAAAGACTATTTGCAAGAATAAAACCAACGTCTATTTTCAGAATTATACCTAAACCCTTTTTTTTGAAGAATTTCTTCTGCTGCTGGATATAGAACTTGATCAACAAAACCAGAAAAACGCACTTCTCCAGGATTATAACTATAAAGAATATCTTGTATTCTTTTTTCAGAAATAGAGCCTCTTCTTTTCCAATTTCTCATAGAATTACCTAAATCATCTTGAAGGTAAATTTTAATTAATTTTTGAAGACCCTCCTCTTGAATAACAACCCTTCCATCTTCAATGCCATTAACAGGAAAAATAATTCTGGGATAAAAAGTATTTTCGCTATCTAGCTCTGTCATAGAGACTTAAAAAAAAGAATGCTTTATAAATATGTAGTTGAGAAACAGATCAATTATTTATTTACTTTCTCAGGCTTTTTAACTTTTTTCTCTAATTCCTTAGCTTGTGCATGTGCTCGTAAAGCACAATTTACTGGATTCTTAAAACGAGTACAAATATTATTCTCACAAGAAACTCTTAAATCTTTATAGTAGGATTTATTACAGTTAGGTGGAAGAATACTTTCTTTTTGTTTCTTATTCCACACGAGTTGTGTGCTAATGTAACTTGCAGGAAGAGGGTTTTTATTTTTGGAATTCCATTCTTTCAATCTACTCTCAATTGCTTGATCATTCCAATTCATATGGCGTAAAAAATTTACCAAGATGAACAATGCTCTTTTCTTCCCATCTTCCATATTTCCAGCAAGAAGCTTCTTCATGCAATGAGGAAAACATTGCTCTTGCACAGCATCTGTAGGTAGTTGTCTCACCATTTTTTGTCCAGGAACAAGATCTGGACCCTGCTTAGCATGCTTCTTTCCCCACCAATCCATTGCTTGCATAATTAAACTTTTTCCATCATTTTTAGTTAAAGTTTCAAGGTAACTTTTTTCTACTTTCACATTCTTTGGGTCTGCTTCTCTTTTATCAAAAGTAAGTATTTTATCTGTATGAATTGGTAAAGAAACTAAACCAGTCTTTTCATGTAAAGAATATGGCGCACGAAACAGATGCCTATTAGATATAAGTACAGTATCAATTTCAACCAAAACAAAAGGATCAAACTTCCCCTCTTTTACAAGATCACTTCTTTTCAAATTAATTTTCTGGCAAATATCACCTATGCTTTCTTTCTCCAGTATTTTATTCGCGAGCATTTCATGAATCATGTTTTGTAAATATGCAGTAATAATCCGCGGACCTTCTGGGAATAGTTTTTGTGTTTTAACTCCATTGACTTCTTCTGGAAAAGATTCAAAGGGAACAGCAATATGCCAGCCTTTTCCTCCAGAAAATTTTATTGAAACATTTTTCACATCATGAAACTTTAGTGCTTCTATAAGGAAATAAGCAGTCCATTTTGCATAGTCCCAATGGATAGTATCGATGTCTAAAATAAGATCCCAGCCTTTTCTATTTTCATCAAGATCTTTCTTGCTCATTCCAGGTTTTAATGATAAAGGATCATGCCATCTTTCTTCCGAAATATGGAACGATGTTGCTCCTCTTTTTGCCATCTCAAGAATATCACCTGGATATAGTAAGACATCAGGTCTTCTTCCAAAACCTTCACCATATCTAGGAGCAACTTCTCTATCCTCACAAACTTTCAGCATTGCTTCTTGAACATCTTTTCTACTATAATACTGAAAGTAAACATCTTGCATAAAGTTTAGAAGAAAAAGATCTATTTAAGGATTTATTCGTTATTTTGCACTTGAGAAAGTTGCATAAACTGTAACTGTTGGCTAATATGCACAAGTTCTTCTTGCATAGATTGCTCAATAGTATGCAATTCTTTGCTTTGCCGTGTTACAAGCATAAGCGTATCCCCAATATTTTTTTCTACAACCACTTGTGCTCCCACATTAAGAATAACTTTGCTTGTATCTTCTATCTTTGCTTTGATAAAAATACCCGCACCAAAGGGAACAAGGACTTCCTGACCTTTCTGATTTTTTTGGAGTTCAGCAAGACTATCAGTGAGATGTTCTAGTTCAATTTTTTGTTGTTGCAGAAACTGTAATTGTTGCTGAATCTGTTGCATTCCTTTCTGCAACTCTTGCATTTCCTGTTGTGATTGTGGCAACATTATTTGCTAGCCTTCTTTGCTTTAGGCTTAGTTTCTTTTTTCTCAGTTTTTACTTTCTTTGGGCTTGCATAAGTTTTTTTCACACGCACTGATACTGGCCGTAAAACTTTTTCCTTTTTCTTTCCTGCTTTCTTTTTTTCTTCCTTCAAACCAAGAGCTTTGAGAACATCAGTATGAGAAGCATTCTTTTTCAGAGAAACACTTTTTTCTAAAGGTTCTAAATGCAGAATATTACATTTTCTTCTTCGTACTTCACCATCAAGAAGCACATAAGTATCATCAAGAATATCAACAACTACGCCTATTTTGCCAGCATCTCTACCAGCTATTTTCATACAAACTTTTCCAATTTCTAACATTTTTTGTTTTCTCCTTCTTGTTTTATCCCTTTATATGTTACCACATAAAGATCGTCTTTGACAACAAGAGATTATGATAATGATTTTGCCTTAGCGATCATGGTTTCTCTCATACATTTAGAGCAGAGAACTCCACCATAAGGTCTTTCAGGTCTTTTTTTTGTTTTAGGCATAGTTCTAAGATTTACAATTCGTGCTCGTGGAACACCATGCAATTCTTTTCCACAGCCACCACATTGTGCTTTTGCCGGATTTCTTTTTCGAAAATGTGTTGTAACACTACTCGCAAGCTTTACGAATACTTTACGAAAGGATCTATTTCTATGTTTTAATGCCATGAACAAAGAGAAAAAATGAGTGTTTATAAATCTTTCTTGAGCTGGAGAAAAGGTAGTATTATAAATAGAAAGATAAAAAATCCTATAAAATGGCACTTGAAAACATTGTTGGTAATTTGCGTGATGCGTA